>NZ_CP070616.1 GCF_017068395.1 Rhodococcus pseudokoreensis
CCACTGCGGTGATGCAGGTCATCACGAAGGTGATGTACAAGGTCAACGACACGATGAGCAGCGCACTGTTGAGTTGGTCGATGACCCAGAACAGCGGGAAGGACACCGCGGCGGTCAGGGCGGTCCCGACGAGCAGGATGGGTCGACGGCCGACTCGATCGGAGAACGACGAGATGACAGGGGTGAGGAGCGCTGACCCGATCGTGCCCAGCAGTACAGCGGTCAGCACGGTAGAGCGCTCGTGGCCCAGGCCTGTGCGTAGGCAAGGATGTAGACGCCGAAGATGCCGGTCCCGGCTACTCCGCCGATCAGGATCAGCGTGCCGAGTACGAGGTTGCGAGGCTGGGTCCGGAAGAGTTCGAGTACCGGTACTCGGGTGGGTTCGGCGGTGGAGACCTGCTTCTCGAGACCGGGCTTTCGACGACCTTGTGACGGACGAAGTAGCCGATGATCAGCAGACCGAAGCTCAGGAGGAACGGGATTCGCCATCCCCACGCCTGGAACTGTTTCGGTGGTGAGCACGCCGGTGAGGGTGAGAACGGACAGCATGCCCAGGCCGAACCCGCAGGGTTACCCATCACGGTGAGGCTGGTGGTCCGTCCGCGCTTGTTGTCCGCGGAATGCTCCGCTGTCATCAAGACGGCTCCGCCGAACTCGCCGCCGAGTGCGAATCCTTGCACCAACCGCAACGTCAGCAGCAGAAGTGGTGCGGCGGCGCCGATCTGTGCCTGTGTGGCAGCAGACCGATGAGGCCGCTGGCCAGACCCATCACGATCATGGTGATCAGCAGGGCGGATTTGCGGCCCAAACGGTCGCCGTAGTGCCCGAAGATGATCGCGCCGAGCAGACGGGACAGGTAGCCGGCCGCAAGTGTGGCAAAGGCTGCGATGGTGCCGACGAGGGGATCGAGGTTGTTGAAGAAGACCTGGTTGAAGACCAGGGCGGCAACAGTCCCGTAGACGTAGAAGTCGAAGTACTCGATCGTCGTTCCCAGGAAGCCTGAGAGTGCGACCCGCCTGGACATGGCGGTGTTGTGGTCTGACATCCGATCTCCTTGAAAGGCGGCATTCGGCCCAGCCGAAAATGCTGATGGAGGGGTGGTGTGCGGCCGCATGGTTGGGGGAGTGCCGGTGTATCGGCCTGCGAGGCCCGCGGCCGCCGGGCCCGATCCGCGGTGGAATTAGGTACCTAACACCACGCCGGTGATGTCTATCACATAGCTACCGATAGGGCAAGAAGCCGATCGAATTTCCCGCGTCCGCTTCGAGTTCTACTGCGCCCCTTGACTCCGGGTCGGCAATGTGGTTTCGTTCACATCAGCAGTTAGGTGCCTAACTCATGGACGTCCATGTAACAGGTGGAGTCCCGATCGCTTTCCCGTGCATGCGGTGCAAGCGCCCAACACCGGCCGAACCCGAGGCACCAGCCCAAGCCCGATCCAGGGCAGAAATGGAGGAAGTACATGGCGGCGGTGACAGCCCTCGGCCACATCGGTGTCGACACGACCGACATCGACCTGTGGCGGCGTTGGGGCAACCTGATCGGCGCTGTGGTCGTCGACGACACCGTGACTCGTTGGGCCTGCGGCTCGACACCGAAGCCGGCGCACGCATTCTGGTGCGCTCGTCCACCCAGGACTCGTTTGCATTCGCGGGATGGGAAGTCGAGAACGAAGCGGCATTGAAAGGTATCTGCAGCAGGTTGAAGCTGCGGGTGCACAACCGAAGGACCGACCCGACCTGGCCGCCGAGCGTGGCGTGGTGGACCTGGTGACATTCGTTGATCCCGACGGATTCGTCGCCGAGTTGTACTGGGGCCGTATGAGCCGTGTTCGAACCGATTCCTCTCTCCCCACGGCGTGGACTTCTCCATTGGAGATATGGGGATCGGACACCTCGTGCTCGGCGTGACCGACTTCCGCCGCACGATGGCCTTCTACACCGAGGTTCTGGGCATGGTCCGTCACCGAGACCATGAACATCGGCGGCAACCGGGTCGCGATGGTGCGCTGCAATCCGCGACATCACAGCCTGGCGTTCGCGGAGGTGACGTCGGCGCGTCCACGCGTGCTGCACTTCGCAGTCGAAGTCGACCACCTCGATGCTCTGGGCGCCATCCGAGACCGGCTTCTCGACGAAGGATTTCCGATCTCTCGTGATCTCGGGCGCCACCCGGCGACGGCGTGATCTCGTTCTACCAGCCCATGGGTGACGCCTTCGAGGTCGAAGTGGCATGGGGGACAACTCGAATCGACGAGCGAACGTGGCCGCAACGACGGCACGACCGCCCCTACTGGTCGTGGGGTCATCGACCGCTGACCGGCGCCGCCACGGCCTTGGGTTCGGATGTCGAGTAGACGTTCGCGCCGTCGACTCCATCTGACCATCACTGCACGAATATCCGCACACAACTATCGAAGGACAGCAATATGAGACTCGCTTCTGTCGCCATCGCGGGCACCGATCACGTCGTGGTCGCGGTTCCGGACCAGGACCGCGTGGTCACGCTCGCCGATCTGTACGCCAAGGCCGGCCTCGGTGATGCCCCCGCCACCGTCAAGACGCTGTTGAAGGCAGGCGCCGACGAATGGGCGAAGGTCCGGCAGGCCTACCAGGGGATCGCCGACGCGCCGTCGGTGAGCCTCGACGAGCTGACCTGGCTGCCGCCGGTCCCCGACACCGGCAAGATTCTCTGCGCCGCGATGAACAACTCGCTGCTCACCCGCGGTGCCCACGTCGAGGCCGCGGCTCCGATGTTCTTTCTCAAGCCGCCGAGCGCGATGGTCGGCCACGGTGACAACATCGAGATCATCCCGACGACTACGGTTTCACCTTCCCTGAACTCGAAGTCGGCGTGATCATCGGGCGCAAAGCCAAGAACATCTCCGAGGACGAGGCCCTCGACCATGTCGCCGGCTACACGATCGTCAACGACATCACCTCGCAGGGTCTCAAGCGGGGCGACTCCATCGCCGTCGACGTAAGCCGGCAGCAGGCCGACTCCCCCGGCTACTCGGAGTACTTCGCATGGCGCCGGGTCAACGGCCCCGACGATCTGGCCGTGTACCTCACCTACCACACGCGTTCCAAGGGAACCGACACCTTCGGCCCGATGGGACCGTGGCTCACCACCGCCGACGAGATCAGCAACCCCGACGCGCTCGCGGTCCGCGGCTACGCGGACGGCGAGGTGTTCGCCGAGGACTCCACCTCCGCCTACAGCTTCACAGTCGCCAAGCTCATCTCCTGGGCCAGCCGCTACTTCACCCTCGAGCCGGGCGACATCATCCTCACCGGCACGGCCGCGAAGGGCAACGAGAAGTTCCCCCGCGGACACCACGAGATCGACATGAGCCGCATGACGCCGACCATCGACATCGAGATCGAGGGCCTGGGCACGCTCACGAACAAGGTCACCCACATCACCCGCGCGTGACCCCATACGGAAGGACAGGAGGCACACCGTGAAATTCGTGACCTACATTTCGCCCTCGACCGGTTCGACCGCCGTCGGAGTGGTGCAGGACGATCAGATCGTCGGTGACCCCGCGTCTGCAACCCTGCTCGAGCTGGTGCAAACCTCGGACCTCGTCATCGCCGGTGAGCGAATCCTCCAGGCGCACAACGAGACCATTCCGCTGACCGAGGCGCGAATGCAGGCCCCGATCGCGGCGCCTCCGTCCTTCCGTGACTGCATGACATTCGAAGGTCATGTCGTCAACTGCAACAAGTGGCTCGACCGACCCGTACCCGAGGTGTGGTACGAACAGCCCACCTTCTACTTCTCCAACCCTCAGGCGATCGTAGGACCCAACGACGAGGTCCCGATCGCTCCGGGATCCTCGATGTTCGACTTCGAACTCGAGATCGCAGCGGTGGTCGGTAGGACCGGCGCGAACCTGACACCCGAACAGGCGGAAGACCGCATCGCCGGCTACATGGTGCTGTGCGACTGGAGTGCACGTGACGTGCAGATGCACGAGATGACCGGATCCCTGGGACCGGTCAAGGGCAAGGACACCGTCACCAGCACCGGACCGTACCTGGTCACCCCCGACGAGCTGGCCGATCGGCGCCGCAATCTCGGATATGACCTCACCGCCCGCGTCAGCGTCAACGGAAGCGTTATCGGCGAAGGCAACTGGGCCGACACCTACTGGTCCTTCGCCGATGTGATCGCGTACGCCTCCCGAGGTACCCGTGTGGTTCCGGGCGACGTCATCGGCGGCGGCACCCTGCCCACCTGCTGTCTGTTCGAACACCTCGGCCTCGACACCACCTCGTCTCGCTGGCTCACTCCGGGCGACACCGTAGTCCTGGAGGTCGAACGCCTCGGCCGCATCGAGACCACCGTCGTCACCGGTCCGGAGGTCGTGCCGGTCCCACCGCGCGGATCGCGCCTCGCGGCCCGCTGATCCGCGTCGAAAACTACCCCACCAACCGAAACCCCTGGATGTCACTGTTCGCCTGCAACGCCGTCGACACACGCGAAGCCCGAACGAATGACACTCATTCACCCACGGATGCACGAGAAGGACACCTCCCATGGCTGATGCTGAAACCCCGGTGCTCATCGTCGGTGCCGGACCCGCCGGGTTGACCGCCGCCCTGGCGCTTGCGAAGTTCGGAATCGAGCACGTACTGGTCGAAAAGTACCCGGGAACCGCACACTCGCCGCGTGCCCACATCGTCAACCCCCGCACCGTCGAGATCATGCGACACCTGGGTGTCCAGGAAGAAATCGAGGCAGTGTCCTCACCCCACGAGCGCCTGCGACACCACGTCTGGTACACCACGCTGAACCAGCCCGAGATCGCCCGCAAGGAAGCATGGGGCACCTCCCCGCACCGCAAGGCCGACTACCTCGCGGCGAGCCCCTGCCCCTCGATCAACTGCCCCCAGACCCGGTTCGAACCGGTCCTGGTCGAGGCACTGCGTGATGCCGGCTCCGACGTGCAGTTCCAGCGTGAACTCCTCTCGATGGAGCGCGAGGGGGACCACTGGGTCAGTACGATCCTCAACCGCGAGGACGGCACGACATTGACGGTCCGCTCCCGCTACGTCATCGGTGCGGACGGTGCCCGCACCAAAGTGCTCGGCTTCGCCGGGCTCGACATCGAGGGACCCTCGGGGCTGTTCCACGCCGCGAACATCTGGTTCAAGGCCGACCTCAGCCGCTATCTGGCACACCGACCCGGCGTGCTCACCTGGAATATGCACCCCGGCCCGCAACCGCCGCTTGCGCTCGGCACGTTCATCTGCATGAACCCCTTCGACGAGTTCGTGCTCAACAGGTTCTACGACCCCGAGGTCGAGGATCTGTCCGAGATGACCGAAGAGCAGGCGATCGGTCACATTGAACGGGCCGTCGGCGAGCCCGTCGACGACATCGAGATCCTCGGCATCTCGGGGTGGAAGGTCAACGCGCAGGTCGCCCCCGAGTACGCCCGCGACGGCGTGTTCTGCATGGGTGACGCCGTGCACCGCCATCCCCCGACGAACGGCCTCGGCCTGAACATGTCGGTGGCCGACGCCTACAACCTGGCCTGGAAGCTTGCACTCGTCCTCCGCGATGAGGCCGGTGCCGAGCTGCTGGACACCTACAACAGTGAGCGCCAGCCCATCGGCGCGACGGGCGTCGACCGAGCCATCAAGAGCCTGCACCAGGCAACGGCGATCCAGGAAGCTGTCGGACTCCACGAAGGGCTTTCCGAGGAAGAGGGATGGGAAGCGCTGGCGTCCCTCGAGGATCCGGGTCCGCTGGGAGATGAACGGCGCGCGGCTTTGCGCGCTGCCCTCGACAAGAACGAGAACCGTTTCAACGCATTGGGTCTGGAAGTCGGATACCACTACGACGAGGGTGCCCTCGTGCACGACGAGACGCCCTACCCTCCGTTCGAGGGTGATCCCGTCCTGGACTTCCAGACCACCACCAGGCCCGGGGCGCGTGTGCCCCACGCGCGGCTGATCCGGAATGGGGAGCAGATCTCCACGCTCGACCTCGTCGACGGGTTGGAATTCGCCCTGCTGGTCGGTCTGGACGCCGAGCACTGGTTCGAAGCTGCCGAGAAGGTCTCGGCCGAACTCGGGGTGCAGGTCGTCGCCCATCGGATCGGCGGTGACATCCTCGACCCCTACTGGGAATGGAGCGACGCCCGCGAGGTCGGGCACGCCGGCGCGGTGCTGGTCCGTCCCGACCGGCATGTTACCTGGAGGAGCGTCGACCGTCCGACGGATGCAGCAGCCGAGCTCTCCCGCGTGATGAGGACTGTGCTGCACCTCTGACCGCGCTCGCTCCTCTCCACTCCCCGACACTTCACCGGAGACAGAAGACACATGGACACGACGTTCACACCGGAGACCACCGCTGCCGTCGCAGATGCCCGGCAGCACTCCATCGGAGACCTGCTGCACCGTACCGCCTTACGGTATCCGGACAAGCTCGCGGTCGTCGCCGGAGACCTGCGGGTGACCTACGCCGAATTCGACGCCGCGGCCAACCGGATGGCCCATGCGCTGACCGCCCGTGGCCTGACCAAGGGCGACCGGCTGGCACTGCTGAGTCACAACTGCTGGCAGTACGCTCTGACCGTCTTCGCCACCGCGAAGCTGGGCGTGGTCCTGGTGCCGGTGAACTTCATGCTCGGCCCGGACGAGATCGCCTACATCCTGCAACACGCCGATGCGCGTGGGATCCTCGTGGAGGACACGCTCGCCCCCACAGCAGGCAAGGCACTGGCCACCGCGCGCATCGACGGTGTGCGGGGATGGATCTCGACCTCAGGGGCAGCACCCGACGCCGGGTGGGAGGACGTCGACGACTGGTGGCGTTCCGGTCACGACTCGGCACCGAACGTCCTGGTCGCCGACGACGATCCGGTCCGCCTGATGTACACCTCGGGCACCGAATCGCGCCCCAAGGGCGTGATGCTGTCCAGTCGTTCTTTGATAGCCCAGTACACCTCCTGCGCGATCGACGGTGGAATGAGCGTGGACGATGTCGAGGTGCATGCGCTGCCGATGTTCCATTGCGCGCAGCTGGATTGCTTCTTCTCCGTCGATGTCTACCTCGGCGCAACCAGCATCATCCTGCCGGCCCCGGACCCCGCGGTGCTGCTCGAGACCATCGCCCGGGAGAACGTGACCAAACTGTTCTGCCCGCCGACGGTGTGGATCTCGTTGCTGCGCCATCCTTCGTTCGACAGCACGGACCTGTCGAGTCTGCGCAAGGGCTACTACGGTGCGTCGCCCATGCCGGTGGAGATCCTCCGGGAGTTGCAGCAACGCCTGCCGCAGGTGCAGCTGTGGAACTTCTACGGCCAGACCGAGATGGCACCTCTGGCAACGATATTGCGCCCACATGAACAAGTCGAACGAGCCGGGTCGGCGGGCCGTGCCGCCCTGAACGTCGAGACCCGGTTGGTCGACGACGACGGAAACCCCGTGCCGGTCGGCGAGATCGGCGAGATCGTGCACCGAAGCCCGCAGGCCGCACTCGGCTACTACAACGACGAGGAGAAAACCGCCGAGGCGTTCCGTGACGGCTGGTTCCACTCCGGCGATCTCGGCATCATGACCGAAGGCGGCTACCTGTCGGTCGTGGACCGCAAGAAGGACATGATCAAGACCGGCGGAGAGAACGTCGCCAGCCGTGAGGTCGAGGAAGCGATCTACGAACACGACGATGTCGCCGAGGTCGCGGTTTTCGGCATCAGCCATCCGTACTGGGTTGAGGCCGTCACCGCAGTCGTCGTCCCCAAACCTGGAGCGGCAGTGACCTCTGAGCAGATCAAGGACCACACCCGTGGCCGGCTCGCCGGCTACAAACAGCCGAAATATGTTGTCGTCAGCGACGCGCTGCCGAAGAACCCGAGTGGCAAGGTACTCAAGCGTGAACTGCGTGATCTGTACGGCGGCCTCGCATCGAACATCGGCTCGGCAGAGAATGATTCGGGCCAGTAGTTGAGCCGAGCACCCGTGGATCCCTCGACCGACGACCCGCAGAATCGCAGTCGAGGGGCCTTCCGGCTAACCGTCGATCCGGTCTTCGGGCCGTTCTTCTGGGGCAAACTGCTCTCGTCGTGCGGCACGTGGACCTTCGTGGTGGTCGCCGCGATCCTGACATTCGATCTGAGCGGTTCGGCCTGGGCCGTGGGCATGGTGACGGTGGCCCACTCCGCCCCGCAACTGCTCTTCGCGCCGTTCAGCGGGCAGTTGGCCGACCGTGGCAAGGCCGCCACCCAGATCGTGGCGGGTTCGTTGTTGACCGGGGTCGGCGCGGGTGGCCTGGCGTTGTGGCTCTGGCTGTCCGGGGGGAGTGGACGGACTGTCAGGTCTCACTCCGGTGATGCTGTCCTCCGTCGTCGTCGGACTGGGCTTCGCGATCGGCGGCCCTGCGATGCAATCGATCGTGCCCGCAATGATCAGACCGGGGGAAATGACCGCGGCAATGTCGCTGAACACGGTCCCCATCACGGTAGGCAGGGCCGGTGGGCCTGCCATGGGTGCCGCCGTGGCACTCTCACCGGGTGCTGCTCGTGCTTCTGCTCGGGATCGCGGCGGTTGGAGTCGGCGTAGACCCAGCCGTCACTTTGGCGCCGGCATTGGCGGAGCAACTCGGCGCCGAAGCGGCTCTGGCCGGATGGATGGCGTCCTGCTTCGGTATCGGTGCCGGCGTCGGCTTCTTGCTGTTCGGTCCGCTGCACCGCGCCGTGGGGATCGAGTGTCTGGGCAGTGGCGGATTGCTGCTGATCGCAGGTGGTCTCGTGCTCGCGGGAGGAACGGACAACGCCCCTCTCACGTTGATCGCATTCGGTGTGTCCGGTATCGGGATGACCCTGGCGTTCACCAGCATTACTACGCAGATCCAGAACAGATCACCCGACGAGCTTCGGGGCCGGATCATGGCCCTGTGGTTCGTCGGCTTCGTCGGAGCCCGTCCGTTCGCAGCAGGACTGAGCGGGTGGATCACCGACACGATCGGAGTGACAGCAGCACTTGTCGGAGTCGCGCTGCCGGTGGTGGTAGTCGCCTATCTGTGCCGTCCCAGCTATCTGGCATCGTCGTGAATGACCACCGCAGCACAGACGTGTCCGGCCTTCCGGCGGATGCCGCCCATCTGGTGAGAGGACATCGGTGGGTCTCGACGGCGGCCGTCGATCTGGGCCTGTGCGGCTCCGTGGCAACGGTCGGCCACCATGGCTCTGACTACACCACCATTTTCTGACCCGTAGCGTGCGGCGAGGATGGTGACGGGGGTGTGCACGATGCAGGGACAACGGGACGAGATGATGGGGGCATCAACGGTGACGCAGGAGTTGGACATTGTCCCGACGGAGGGTTGTCCGCGGGAGCCGGACGGGGCGAAAGCCACATCACGTGTCGGGTCTCGTACACTCAGGCCCATGCAGCTCGAGGGTCGACGGTGGCAAGAGGCCTCCCTTCGGTTGCTGGGGCGCCCGACGACCCAGGTCGACTACACCGCCGCCGCGATCGTATGGCATATCGGCCGCCTCGCCCGTCTGAACGAAAAGCGCATGGAATACGAGGTCCACCGACCTCTGGGGTGGACGTGGGGAGCGTTTCGGATCATGTCCCAGCTCTACGTGCTCGGACCCCAGGAACCCTCCCAATTGGCAGACAGTCTACAGTTGACCCGTCCCACAATCACTGGGGGAGTCGACCGCCTCGAGCGCGATGGATATGTGACGCGTACGGTCCAGCCCAAGAATCGAAGCCGACTCACGATCGACCTCACGGAGGCCGGTAAAGAAGCTGTCGAGGAGGCAGCCGGGTTACAACATCAGGTCGAGCTTGATCTGGTCTCAGGTTTGTCCGAGGAAGATCAATCCCAGCTGTCCGAACTGCTCACGAAGTTGTTCAATACCCTCCAGCAGTGAACAGCCTATTCGGAAGTCGGCGCGTTTTCACTGCAGGTCGAGGCCGACCTGCGTGCCTTGCTCGACCGGATCTCAGGTCCGGAACACGCGCACTGACGAAATGAGCCAGCTCAGGTGGTCTGCGCTCGTCCGGAAATGGATCAGGCCGACTGGGTGGACATGTCCAAGTGCTGGTGTGGCCGCGCAGTATTGAAAGCGTGCAGGGTGCGCCGATGGCCGGGCGGTGCCGTCTGCTGCGGTGCGTCGGTCAGGCCGGCAGCGAATGGGTCTCGGATTTGTGTCTGTAGACGAGAAGGGCATCCGTGGTGGACTGGATGTGTCGCTCCAGGGTGTCGGCAGCCTCGTTGCTTCGACGAACTTGATGTCGCAGACGCCGAAGGCCTCGTGGCCTTGGGTGAAGACGCTGCTGCACTCGGTCTACGACCAACCGGACTCCGATTCCGTTCACGCCCAATATGATCGGGTGATCGACGCTCTGCCTGAGAAGCTGCCGAAGGTCGCCGACCACCTCGACGCCGCACGGTCGGACCTGTTGGCGTTCACCGCATTTCCCAAGCAGATCTGGAAGCAGATCTGGAGCAACAATCCGCGATCGGTTAACCGGCCCTCGGGCGACACGATTCTGTCCGCGGCGTGAGGTCCGGGGCCGCTGCCCGGATGGGGCGCATGCTGATGGTGGCGGCTCGATTCACGAGAGGAGCAGGCGATGGCCGTTCGGGTGCACGCGGTGGACGACGGTTATGTGGTGGTCGGCGGGTGGGAGGGTTGCGCGGCGACGAACGCGTTTTTGGCGCATCTGGCGGGGCGGGCGTTCAGTGCGGCGACGGTGCGGGCGTATGCGTTCGATGTGCTGAACCTGGCGCGGTTCCTGATCGACCGCGATCTCGGATTGGCGGCGGTGACGCCGGTGACCGTGTTCGAGTGGATCGATTGGCAGGGTGTGCGCCGTGATCCCCGACCCGGTGCAGCACCGAGGAACGGGCGGCAGCGGACGACGGCGGCGTCGACGATCAACCGGCGGGTCGCGGCGGTGCGGGCATTGTTCGACGCTGGCGCCGGACGCACCATCTCGACGGCCGTGATCCAATCGACGGTGCTGAGTCTGCGTAACCTGCTCGACGACATCACCGCATGGGGCTGGGAACAGGCACCAGCCCGCCGGCTGGTCTTCGCCGCCGACGTCCCCAAACTCGACCAACCGCTACCCCGCGCACTGGCACCCGACGTCGACGCCATGGTGATGAACTCCGTTGCTCTGCTTGAGGATCCGTTCGCCCGCATCGGGTTGACGGTGCTCCGCGGGGCAGGGTTGCGGGTCGGGGAACTGCTCGACCTCGAACTCGGCAGCGTCGTCGACTACGGCCCGGCCGGGACCTGGCTGAAGGTGCCGCTGGGCAAACTCGCCACCGAACGGATGGTGCCGCTGTCGGCGGCCACCGTCGCGGCGCTGGACGAGTGGACCAGCGGGCGCGGCGTTTGCCGACCACTGCCGCATCCACGCACCGGAGCGCTGACCGACTTCCTGTTCGTCGCACACGGCCGCCGCCTCAGCCAGACCCGGCTACGCAACGGGCTTCTCGCCGCCGTCGAACGGTCGGGGCTGCGCGGCGCCGCCGGCGCGCCCCTGATCGTCACCCCGCACCAGCTGCGGCATACTTGGGCCACCGAACTCGCCAATGCCGGCATGAGCCTGCAGGCGCTGATGGCGCTGCTCGGGCACGTCACCCCACAGATGACGATACGGTACGCCACCCTGGCGTCACCAACGCTGCGCGCCGCCTACGACCAGGCCATGGGCAAGGTGCGTCGCCGGTTCACGCTCACCCCGGTCGGCAAACCCATCGTTCCCGACGCCGTCAGCTGGCTCGGCAGCGAGATGCTCAAGACCCGTGTCGCACACGGCTACTGTTCCCGCCACGAAGCCGCCGGCGCCTGCCCCTATGCCAACATCTGCGAAACCTGCGACAACTTCGTCACCGGACCCGAATTCCGCGACGCGCTCGAGGCGCAACGCACCGACATCCAGGCCCTCGAAACCGACGCCCGCGACCGCGGCTGGCCCGACGAAGCTGCTCGCCACCACCGCGTCGCGGACGCCTTGACCGATCACCTCCACCGGCTCGACCGCTGACCCAAATCGGCAACCTCGGGTTGACCCACACGCGAAGGCCGGTTAAAGGAACGCCTCAATAAAGAAATTCGCAGACGGACCGATGTGGTCGGGATCTTCCCTGATCGCACCGCGTTGATCCGGCTCGTCGGGGCGGTCCTGGCCGAGCAGCACGACGAGTGGATCGAAGGGCGTCGCTATCTCGGCCTGGACGCGCTGGCACGCTCCCGCAACGACAAGCCCACCGACAGCACCACCGGGGCCACCGGGGCCACCGAGGAGGTGACACCAGCCTTGACTGCCTGACTCACCCACGAGGCATCACGCGACGACGTCGTACACCACCTCCAGGGACTTGACCGCCTACTAACCTAGGGTTATGGAGCACTATGTGCGTAAGGAACCAATCCCGTACGGGTCCGCGCCAGCACCGTTCCGTTCGGTGAACTGGTTCCGGCGGACGCTCCAAGGGTTGGGGATCACCTTTCGGGGGCTGATGAACGACCGAAAGCCGAGTCAGTACTCGTCACTCTCACCTCGACGCATGGACGACACCCATACCGAAATCTTTCCGTTCAACAGCAGCGGCGGAGGATCAGGTGGGGGCGGGGCCGGCTAGATGACCGTCAAGGCCCCGCGGCGTTGACGAAAAGATGGGCGCGTGTGCCGTCGCTTGTCAGGATCATCGTGACTTTGTCGCTGGCGGAGAGTAAGTCGGGTCTGCTGACAAGGTCTGGGTTAGCTGCTGTCGGTTCGTTCGGCGACGAGGGTGATGGCCCCGAGATTGTCACGGTAGCGGTGGAAGGTGCGCCAGATCTTGACGAGCCGGGGCAGGACGGTGGGGTGTGTGAGGGCGCGGCCGAGGATGGCCGCGGTGCCGGCAGGTCCTTCGTCGGCGAGGACGGTGCGGGGATCGAGGAGCAGGAGTGGGCAGGTCTCCTCGGTGCGGACGGTGAAGCCACCGTCTGTGAGGAGCTGGCGCCATTCGCTGTGCGTGAGGGGGCGGGCACCGACGTGAAGGACCGAAGTGAGGGTGGTCTGGATATCGGCCTTGTCGGTGTCGCTGAGGCCCTCGGGGGTGAGGAGGAGTTCGTGGATGCCGTAGCGGCCGCCGGGGCGGAGAAGCCGGGCGGCCTCGGCGACGGTCTGGGTTTTGCGACTTGCCGGTTCGAGGGTGAGCAGTGCCTCGCCGAACAGGACGGAAGCGCTGTGGTCGGGTAGCCCGGTGCGGTGGACGGGTGCGACGGTGCACTGCTGATTCGGGCCGGTCAGGGCGGTGCGGGCGCGTACGGCTTCGGCTTGTCCGCGTTCGATGCCCACGTACGAGCGGGGTTGGCCGACGAGGGCGAGTGTGGTGGTGCGACCCAGTCCGGGCCACATCTCGACGACGTCGTCGTCCGGGCCGATGCCGAGGGTGTCGATCATGCGTTGGGAGGGTCCGAGTCCGCCCGGTCGCATGACGGTTTTGCCGAGTCGTCCGAGCATCCAGTGGGCGGGCATCCTGCGCAGGGACAGTCCCTCGCCGAGACGCGGGGCAGGGGTGTCGGAACCATCCATAAGTGGAGCATAGCCTGCCCTAACGCCCAACGTTTTGGGAGTCTTGCCGACCTCCGGGTGAGAGACACCGGGGAGCAGGACCTCGGAGCGGCAGATCGATTGGCGGCTACCCGCCAATGAGTTCAGTGGTCGATATCGTGCCTTTCGTGGGAATCTGCGCGGTGCCGAAGCGAATTCGGCTGATCGAGCGGGACCTGATCCACGCAGCGCATGCCTTTCAGCGATCGGTTTGCGGTACTGGCGCCTATATCCCCTGCTCAGTATCGCCGCCGCAGTGAGCGTGGGGCTGCCGGCCTTCCTGCTGGCGCGGCGACTCCAACTCGCTGCGAGCCGATCCAGCTCGTTCCCGGCGCCGCGCGCCGGTGCCAGACTCGCGCAGATGACTGACATCGACACGCTGCCGCCCGACCTTTCCAGGTTCGTCGGCCGTGCCCGTGAACTCCGAGAGATCGCCGTCCTCGTGGTCCCGGGAGGTTCGTCACGTTGCTCGGCCGGGTAGGGTGCGGCAAGACACGTCTCGCAGCGCCCGCGGTGATCGAACGCTGGCGCCGGGCCGGAAGGTAGATCCTGACATGCCACGCGGTTTCGCCGATCTCAAACACGAGGTCTTCGCGCGCCACTCCAACCCATGGAGTGCCTGGACTCGCTGGCTGAGCACCCCTCTTGTGCTCGTTCCTCTGTGGACACGGCGGTGGAGCCATGCCGCGATCGTCGGTGCCTGGATGGCCGCCAACCCCGTGATCTTCCCGAAACCGGCGGACGAGCAGGCTTGGTCCACCCGGGCGGTGCTCGGCGAAGAACTCTGGATCACCGAGCGGCCACGCGACACCGCGATGGCGGTAAACGCGGCGGCCACGCTGGCCGGCATCACCGCACTGATCGCCGCCCGGCGACGCCGCGCCGCACCGGCAGCCGGTGCCACCGCGGTCATGATGGCGCTGCTACTGGTCTACTGGCGGCTGATGGCCGGCTACTACAGCCGACACCGGGGCGCCAACACCGGCTGAGCCCCGAATACGAGTCGGCTTCCGGTCGTCGTATCCGACGTGGACGATCCGGACGAGGGCAGGCTACTGATGTAGACCCGATAGCCGCCGCGGCGCCGACGAGTCCGAACGCAACCGACTCGGGTGCGACCGGATCTCACCACCGAACGCGCTGTCGCCGCCACCTGGGTGCTCACAGGCCATGCGGTCCACCGCACGCTCGTGCGCGAGCCCGGCTGGACGCGCCCAAGTACGCCAACCGGATCCAGGCGCACGACCATGGCCGAGCTCCTCAGGGATCGGCAACCGACACCATCGGCGAGCCCTAGTCGCAGACCTGCGGTGCGGCGAGAAACAATTTGCCACAGACGAAGGCGCGGGAGAGCTTCCACTCGTTGTTGTAGCGCACGAAGGGTGTCGGCAGTGTGTCCGCCGGTGGTGTTGTAGAAGTCCTCGGCTCAAACAGTGACGAATTGGTAGGCATTGCCATCGCTCACGATACGACCGACACTGTTCCCTGCGAAGTGCGTGCCGAACACGAGAACATCACTGTCTGCAACGGAGGCGAGGAACTCCTGACGCCGAGCGGAGGACACCTCACGATCCCAGTCACTTCGCGAACTCCAGGTAGGATGGGCGACCTGGATCGGATGATGCACGAAATCGCCGGTGATAAAACCGATCTCGCCCTTCGATTCGATGGTGAGACTGTGATGGTACTTGGTATGACCCGGCGTGGAGGTATACCGCACACCCTCGCAAATGGTGTGGTTGACCGGAACCAGATCGACGAGTCCCGCATCGACACAAGGTTGAATCGACTGCGCGAACACGAGACGCGTCTGCCGGTGGATGTCGGGATCCGCTCCGTTGTACGTGACGGCATGCCCGAGGTCGTCGGAGACGTCACCACCCTCGGTGAGTCCCTTGTGGTACTCGAACTCGTCCTGAACGAAGGTGTACCGGGCGTTCGGGAAGGTCGGCACCCATCGGCCACCCTCGAGCACGGTGTTCCATCCCACGTGATCGAGGTGCAGATGTGTGATGGCGACGTAGTCGATCTGTTCGGGCTTGTAGCCGGCATCCGCCAGTCGATCCAGATAGGGGGAGTCCAGGCCACCCCAGGACGGGATCAGCGGTAGATCCTTGTGATTGCCGCACGCGGTGTCGACGAGAACGACAGACGACCCGGTGTCGACGACGAACGAGTGAACGCTCCAGAGTGTCTGCCCCTGTTCGGTGGCGTAGTCGGGGTACAGCCACGGAACGGCCTTGACCGCATCCGGCGTTGCCTCTGCGATCAGTCCGTCGAGCTCACCGACCTCAACCGCGATTTCGTTTATCTGGGTGATTTTCACATCACCGATCTGCCACCTCTGAGTCATGAGGTTTCCTTCTTTCATTCAGCGTGTGGAGCGCTTGTTCAGACAGCGCGTCCGGCCATTTCGCCTTCGTAGATCGCCTCGTCCACCCGGCGGGGTGCCAAGCAGTCTCCGACGCCGTCACGTCGAACTGCGCTTCGAGTTGGGGAAGCAGGGCCGTATCGGCATCGCGAAGCATGACGGTCACGAGAGACTGCGCCGGCAACCACCAGGCGTCTCTGGGGAGTCGATCACGCCCCAGCCCTCGTCGTAGTTCCATGTCCGCATCGTTCCGATGGTCGGAGACATGAATCGATACTGCATCATCACAACGACCGTGCACATGCCAATTTTCTATTCGGCCACGTCATAGACGGATCCCGTGGATCGATCGCAATCCGGTGCCGAGACACGTTCCGGATCGTCAAAGGCTGCCGATCATTGTGTAACGGCTTCTGTCTGACCAGAACGCGACGGCATCGACAAGGCGAGGGGTCATGAAACCACCGGTGTCACCCCATGGCCATGCCACATGAGCGCGGGCCACCTGATCTTGAACGAGGTCGGCAATGCAGACGACGACCGACTCCTCGTCGTTGTTGACCTGCGCGCCGTATCCGCTCATACCTAAACCGCCGGGCCCGCGACCGAGCACCGTCACGTCGCTCAGAAGCAGCACACAGCCGCTGTCCGGGTCGTACTCGGCGACCCAGTCGACCCGCTCGACCACACCTCCGTACTGACGCACGTTCAGATCCCGGCCGACGCGACCCAGCGCGTTGACCCACGCATCCGGCAGGTCCGACGACACCAGGCGCACGCCTTCCCGCGCAACCCAGGTGGCCGTTAGCACTTGCTCACCGCGAGGGTTCCCGAAGAAGCCAGTCATCGTTCCAGGGTGTCACCGAGACGCGATGTATCGAACGAAATCGAGTGCGCCTGGTCGCGACTATGGCGTCGCCTCGATGCCCTGACCTGTCGGGACACCGGTCAGCGATCCCTCAGCGGCGACTCATAGCCGGACTCAGCAATGCGCGAACCCAGCAGAAGTTGGTGGCTTGTGAACCGAATCCGTACGAGTTAGGCATGTCGTATGGCTGAGAATCCCGGAACCCGATCGGGTTTGAAGGTCGGCGACAAAGTCACGGTTCATGCGGAGGCGACGTCGGTGTTCACGATTGTGAGCATCGATGGCGACGACGCGCTGATCGAGTCGATTGCCAGTACGCCGGGGACGTACCCGTTCCACTGCAAGCTTGAGCGCCTCGTTGCGGTCGAGTCCTGAAACAGTCAAGAATGCGCCTGACCGGCGCAGATGACACGTCCCCCTCGTGGGTATGGTTCTCAGCGGTGCAGGGTTTGTCGCCGGCGATCGGGACGCACGGCATCTACGGCATTTCATGATGATTGAGTTGTGACGGCCGGGGCCGGCCTGCGTGGGTCACCGCGCCCTCACGGGGTGTGCCATGCTGGGGGGCACAGTATCGAAGTCGGGGGACAACATGACTGTTCATGCGTTGGTGCGATCGGCAGGCAGGCGCGGGTGGACGTTGCGGTGCGATCTGTGCGAGCACACCTTCACCACGGCCGTCGCCGGCCGGCCCGAGGCGGTGGCTTTCGCTCGAACCCATGGGTGGATCGTCGGTGAGCGCACGTTGTGCCCGATGTGCGCGGTCACCGACACCGCCCGCCGCACAGCCTGACCCGCCGATCCACAGCACCGCCCCGGGACCGCGGGGCGGGTGCCCGGCTGTGAGGATGTACCGAAAGAATTTGTCGCGTGTTGAAGGGAAACAGGTGTGATGGGGGAGCGGGCCGTAGCGAGCAAGGTGCATGTGATGGTGTCGTATTGGTGGTGCCGCGGCGACGGTCTCGCCAACCATCAACTCGGCCAGATCCTCACCCGCGCAGCAGGTGTGGGCGAGGTCGACATCACCGATCCGCAGTCCATGCTCACCGGCACAGCCGGCAAGACCGACCCCACGCTCCTGGGGAAACAAGCGGCCAACCCGGTCGGGAATGCGATCACCACCCAGGCGCGGACCCTCGACCTGAAAGGACTCGCCGGATCGGTGTCGACGATGGCGCGCTCGCAGGGGGCCGAGGACCTCGCCGCGGTCGTCGGGGAGGGCCTGAACGCGGCCAGCTTCCTCGCCTCCGGCGCACACCAGAGCTACCAGAACCTGGTCGTCGACAACGCCGGCCGCAACGCCATCCAATGGGTCTCGGATTGGCTGAACCTGCAGATCACCCGCGCCGCCTGACGATCCCGACCGTCTCACTCACCTCCCGAACAGGAGCACCGAACATTGGCCCCTCACGCCCACCGCCGCACCTCCTGCTGGGTGACTTGCCCGCATTGCGACAAACGCACCTACTTCACCCGCAGGGATGCCCGCGCCGCTCGCACCCACCACGAAAAACGCCGCGGCCTGTCGATCTACCCCTGCCCACACCAAGACCAGGACAGTGACGGCTTCCACGTCGGGCTCCGGCCAATCGGGTTGGGCCGCGGGAACATCGATCGCTGCACCCTCGCCGAGAACCAGCGAGGAACACTCGCCGACACCCGGTTCACAGTGCGGGGTGGGTGGTGACCCTGATGAACACCACGGGATCATCGACCACCCCGATCCCACTCGCCCCCGGTGACCGGATCCGCTTCGGTATCGAACCGCGCCGCCCCTACACGGTCCGCGCACTCTCGAAGAACTTCGTCGTCTGCACCCGCCACCGCGACTTCGCAACCCAAGGTGAGTTCGTCTACACGGTCATCGACTGGCGCAGCGGAATCCGCGGCCCGGTCACCGTGATCGGACACAGCATGGACGTGAGCACCGATCAGCAGTGCCGCGACCTCCTCGACGATCTCGAAGTCGGTCGGTGGGAAATCAGCCACCGCAACCGTGTCCAGCTCGACATCCTCGACCGGGGTGAAGCATGAAAGACCCCACGCCCCGAGATGTCTTCTCGCGGAACTGATGCTGCTCATCGCAGCCGCGGTGGTCCTGTTGTGGCTGGAGGCCAGCCGGTCCTCGTTCGACCAGCCGCCACTACCGATTCCATCCACATAGGGTGCGGATCGCCGCCCCTGCCGGTCGGTCTCAATGCCGCTCCGAGACCAAAGAACACCACAGCGCCCGGCGCGGCGATGTTAGATCTCACGACCGCCGAACTCATCACGATCAGCCCAGGAAACGAGGCGTGTGGCATGCCGCGGGTCGCCGCCGATGAATCACTTTCCTCTCATCCAGTCCTGCAGACAGAGCACCTTCGCGGCACCCTGGCACAGATGGAACGCCAGATGATCCGCGAACGCACCATGGCCGGTCTCCACTCCGCCCGGCGGGAGTGCCGCAGTCGGCGGTCGCCACCCGTAATAGCGGCGGGCCGCATCGAAACCGCACGAATACTGCGCGAACAGGGCAGGTTAGACGACGCGATCACCGACCCTCTCCGAGCGGGGGGATCTTCCGTTCGGTGTGCCCTTGCCGACATCAGTCGGGTGTAGTGCCTGACAAAATCTACTTCTCTTGCCGAAAGGGCTGGCAGATCGCACCGCCGCAGATATGCGATAGTCGATCCACCGAACCTTCCGGCGCAAGAGAGGTTGCACTCGATACCACAGAACCACCCACCACACCGCGAACCCCAACGAAATGACGATCTTCAGCGCTGCCCCCAACAACGTGAGGGCATCCTCGGCGTCAACAAGCAGCCCAGGCGCATTCCACAAGCCATGCATGACGATCAACCACCACAACCGTCGGAACCTGTAGTAGATCCACACCGCAGCCGAACCCCATACCAAGGCCCACACGAACCCGCCGGCGCCGTAGTACAAATGGAGTAGTCCGCGCATCGTGCCCGCCAGAATGATGATCGCAGGCAGTGGGAGACGCCCGATCAGAAGCACGACCGGCAATGCCGCGATCAGGCTCTTCTTCGAAGCCCGCCAACACGATGGTGAGATTCTGCAACCAACCACCCGACTCGATCACCGGCGGAGGCAGTGGCTCCATCCGCAGACCCACGCCTACGCAAGTTAAAGCAAGGGCGACCGCGGCGATCTGGCCAGCACTCCACGCACAGATCATCTCCACGGCCTGAACCACCACCAGGCGTCCGCCACCACCGGCGTTGCACCGGCAACAGCAACAGCACCAAACCGAGCGCAACGAACCCGAGCACCGAGCGGAAGAACTGCACCTCGAAACGGGACACGATCGAACCCCAGTCGCGCACTCGCGGTGCGGTCGACGGCGCTAGGAACTCACCCCAAGTCGAGACAACCGCGGGCCCATATGCGACAGCCCAGATGGCCAGCAAAGCAACAATGAGCAGCGGACCAGCGACCATCGACCAGCGGACCGGGCCGACCGATCCCTTCTGCCTCGACAGACCTGGGAAGGACCGCAACGCGGAACTCAACGACCGGCCTGCGGAAGTGATGCGCGGCGAATCTGCCGACGAAATCTCAACCGGTGAGTCGGGTGAAGCAGATCGTTCCCTCCCTGCGCCTGTGTTTCGATCATGTCCAGGCAGCTTGCAGCGCGGACGATGCCACCGTGGTCACACATGAAGTCATCTGCGCGGAATTCACAGAGCCACGACAGCGGAATGAAGGCAAGTGCTCCCAGAAGCAGTAAGAGCAGGCCGATCACGAAGCCCACGTACACAATCGGCAACTCCCAAAACAGATCCACGAGCGCGGCTGCGACGAGTAACCCGCCCGCACCGACGACCGGCCACCACCGCGCGCGCAGCAGGGTTGCCTCGGCACGGTGACCCAACTCGTGCAGAATCAGCCCCTCAAACCAGTACCCGACGAACCAGTCGACACCGAAATCGCTTCGTCCGCGAACCTCGGGATTGAGGACCAGGTCGTCGGTCTTGTAGTGATACGCCGCAAGCCCTAGTGCCCTCTGCCGATCAAAAACCACATTCGGAATGGTCGATTGACCAACCCGGAGCGCGAGGTCACGAACCGTCACGCGTATCGCCTCTTCAGCCGCGGCGAGCGTCGGATCACCAGAGGCATCCACGGCAGACATGTCGGACGGATCGCCCATCCCTATCGACTCCCGCCACGGCCGCCCGACCACTTGCCGGCTGCGCCCGTCCGGCAGCAGATCCACAGACCACACAGCATGATGAACCTCCCTGAAAGTCCGAAGCTCGCGTGTCGAGACTCCGTTCATCCGGCCTCACAGGTCCTCCCACCTGTGTCGCCGATGACAGTCTGCCGTGCGACCCCGACACGCGGTGCGCCATACCACCGCGGGCGAGTCCGCGAATGTCCTGTGCCAACGGCGTCCATGGTCGGTTTCAACGCGTGCCGGACTGGTGGGTGTAGTGGTCGGCTCGGTCGGTACGATCCGCATCGTGTTCGTCGGGGAACGGGCACGGAGAGTTAACTGGGAGGGGATCGTCGATGCCAACGTTCGCGGGCTACGTAAGGAGCACAGATCTGAAACGACGCACCGCACTGGCCTTCGCGGCGTCCGTGAGCGCGACACTTCTCACTGCCGCACCCGCCGCCCTGCCCGGCGACACGCACCCGGCGGGTACGTTGCTCGATGAGCAGCATGTCACCGCAGCGGTGCTCCCGGCCGGCGCCGCGGACACCAGCACTGTCATCCGCTATTCCACCTTGCGAACCGCCACCGAAGCCGGAGAGTCCACCGGGTCGATATTCCTGCCGCAGGGCGCACCACCCGCCGGTGGATGGCCCGTCGTGTCCTACGCGCACGGCAACGTCGGCATCGACGACGAATGTGCACCGTCGGTCACCGGATCCGATGACGTCGAACGGGAATTCATCCACCGGTGGCTCTCCGCCGGCTACGCCGTTGCGGCCACCGACTACGCCGGGATCGGCACCGACGGAGTCAACGCGTACACCGACGGACCCGCGGCCGGCGCCAACACCGTCGACATCGTCCGCGCCGCCCACCAGCTCTACGGTGACCAACTCAGCGACCGGTGGATCGCCGCGGGCCTGTCCCAAGGTGGTCACGCCACCTACTTCGCCCACCAGGCCACCACCCGCACACCCGAACTCGACTTCCGCGGCGCGATCGCCGTCGCCGCCCCCACCCACCTCGACCAGCTCTTCCCGCTGGCCGGACCAAACTTCCCCGCCGTGCCGGTCGCTGGGATCGCACACTACGTCCTCTACACCCTCGCCGGACTCGACGACACTCGTCCGGAACTCGGAATCCGCCAGTATCTGACCCCCACTGGCATCGAGTTGATGGAGAAGGCGAAGGCAACCTGCAACAACGACCTGAACGACTATTTGAGCGCTCACCCGGTGATCGTCGCGGAACTGTTCACCACCCCACTCGACACCCCCGGCCCCCGTGAGGCGCTCGATGAGATGCAGCACGTCCCCACCGATGGGTTCGACCGACCGATCCGGGTCGTGCACAGCCTCGCAGACACCAAGGTTCCGATCCCGCTGACCTGGGCACAACTCACCGAAATGCGTTCCAGTGCCCTGGACGTCGAGTATCAGCAACTGTCAGAGGTGGACCATGCTCACAGCCTCACCGCGTCGATGCCCGAATCCCTGGACTTCGCCGCCCGGGTCCTGCGCTGAGCGCACCCTCGGCCGCCCGAGGTCATGAGTCGGCCCCGGATGGCGTGCCGACACCCGTCGATCCGTGAGCAGTGGCGACTATGAGGGTGGACCTGGTGGCAGGGGGAGGGCAGCCGCCGATTTCATCACCGTGACGGAAGTGCGGAGCAGGTCGGGGTCTGTCTACTTCGATGCCGAGGGCGGGTGCCGCGGAAAGTGGGCATCGCCATCCCACGTACGAAGACACGGTCTGCTAGCGTAGCGCTGCTAGCTATCAGCGCTACGCTAGCAATCGTAAACTTCTTGGCTTGATCGTCGGCGAGACCACCCGAGGCCTGGGTTGCGGTCCACCCACTCGGCCGAGCCCCTTCGGGGGTGGGGCGGTGAACCGGGGGTTCCGACACTCGGAGATCGTCACCGGCGGCGCGGGGCGTTCCGTTCGTCGGACCGGGCTCCGAACCCATCATCGACGGGCCCCGGACCCGAACGCGGTGGTGGGGAAGGGGCTGGGACCGAGCGTGAGGGTGACTGAGGTGGGGTGGAGTCCGACCTGTGGCCAGCCGGTGGTGAGGGGCAGTGATCCGGTGGTCGGGTAGGTGCCGATCCAGTACTGCGGCGTGGTTCGATACGGCCCGGATCCCTCCTGTCCGGAATCGGGTGTCAGGTGGAACGGGTCGGCGTACCCGTCGAGGTCGTCGGCGCCGACGCGCACGGCCAGATAGGACCACTGCGCCGACCAATCACCGGGGTCGGTCAGGGCCCGGGTTTCGTAGCGCGCGAAGTCGGCGCGGTCACCGGTGACGCACAGCGTGAACCGCAGCAGCAACCCGGACGAGAACGCGGTCGCCGCGGACAGCTCGAGGGCGAGGTCCTTCTCCGCCGCGATCGGCATGCCCGCGTGCACGACGATCCCTCCGGTGGTGGGCGGCGCGAGGGCCGACCAACGATGGCGGCGCATGCTTCATCGTCGCACCACCCGGCCCCGCAATGCCTGTGAATCTCCTGAGAGTCCCACTCCAGAAGGTGATTTGAGGACATAACCTACAGGCCGGTAACGCCGATCAGGGGTGCACATCCACCGGAAAAGTCCGCCAGGGGAGTGTATCTATCCGCTCCAGGTAGCGGGCGGAACATGCCGGCCGGATCAGAGGGCGGCAATGACCAGGCCGGCGACGCCGGCGACCGCGACGAGCGCGAAAAGAGCCAGCGGGAAGAATCCGAGGACAGTGCACACCAGGGTCGTCAGCACGGCCAGGCCGATGATCACGGCGATACCCGCTTCCCAGGACTCGAGCAGCGCCATGTCGGCCGGCGCGGGCTCGTCGCGACCGGCGGCGCGGGTGGGCTGTGTGGTGTGTAGATGCGGGCCGGGGACGGCGGTCACGGGTGCTGCGGATCCTTTCTGGGCGTTGCAGGTTCGTGCGGGTTGGTGTCACCGCGTGCAGAGAATTTAGCACTCTCCACGATGGAGTGCTAATGCATTGTTCTGTCGGCATGACTCGGTGAACACCGCGGTCGACTGCACACGATTAGGAGTGTTGACCGGAGTGCGGAGCTGTCTCCCTGCTCGGGAACGGGTCGGACCGCGAATGACGGGTCGACCCCGAATGGTGAGGACGGTTCACCCTGTTGGTGGAGCGGCCAGCCCCGCATGGAGATCGCTCGAGCGGCGAGCAGCACTGTCGGGGTTGCTCGTGCCGGCTAGCAATTCCGCTGTCGGGTTCGGCGATTCCGGCGCAGCCGGGTCCCCAGGTTGGGGCGTCGAGGACGGTCCGGAGACTGGGGGAGCGGACGAAGTGATCGGTCCGCAACCGGGAACCGGGGTGCCCGAGATCGGTGAGCGCCCTCTCGGCATCGGTGAGGCGAAGCGGCGTCAGGTCGATGCGGATCCGCAGGAAGTACAGCACCGCACCACCGGATCGCGGGATCGTCATGGGGTCGGACACCACGACCGTCGGCGGGTACACCCACCCGTCGTCGACGGAGACGAAGACGACCACGTCGCCGCGCCGGACAGCGCTGGTGCGGTCGAGGCGCAACGATTCGAGCCCGTACCTGACCGCCGGCCCTGCCGTGGCCGGTCGCCGCGACCGGTGCTCGTCGAGCACATGCTGTTCGGTGGGACTGGGCTCGTAGTCGACGGCATGCTTGACGAACATCCGGGTGACCGGGACCGGCAGAAACCCGGCCTCCGGGTCGCGGATTCGACCGGTCACCCCGGGGATCGGCACCGCCCGGCCGATCTCCCACTCCCGAGCGGCATTATCGATGAAAACCGCATCGACTTCGGTGATCTCGTCGATGCGGTCGATGAACGTCCGCACCGAATCAATCACCTCGGGGTCATCGGTGATGATGACGGCATCGTCGGCGAAGGCCGAGTTCTCGGAGGCATTCGCCGACCCGACCACCGCTCGCCGACTGGTGACGATGACCTTCGCATGCAGGGTCGGCGACGACAGCACCCGAACACCCTTGTTGAGGTAGTAGGCGAGGGCCGCGGGGGAGGTGGCATGCGCCCGGATCGCGCCCTTGGACGCGTTGACGACCAACAAGTCACCGGCGCGCAGGGGAAGCAGCTCTGGTGCGTCCTGGCCGAGGTAGGCGATCGCCGCGCGGCGGGCGCCGCGGGTGCCGATGGCGCGGGTGATGTGTGGCCATGGGCTCGGTCCGTGGAAAGTGGTCCCCATACCAACTGACGGTAGCGGCCCATACGTGAGTGGGTGCACTGTTGGTCGCCATGCTTTGGCGGAGCCTGATGCCGGGCACGATCTTTCGGTATAGTTTCGGGCATCCGGCGGAGACGCCGGCGACACGCACGCCGAACGTTGTTGATGGTTTGGTCGCCAGATGACGCACGTTCGCCGTGGCACCCACCAGGTGTGGGTCCGAGCGTGGCAGATGGTTACTAAGGCCCGTCTGCCACGCTTCGTCGTATCCACGGGGCGAAATCCGAGGCGGGGAGGCGACGGGTGGCATACAGCATCAGCCCGGACACCAGGGACACTCGCCTGGACCCCGAGGCCGGCATCAGCACCACCCCGGCCGCCAAGCCCGCCGGCTACCGCACGGCAGCAAACTATGACGACCGTGCCGCCGACCGCGACGGGGCCCGGGAACTGGACCGGATGGTCGAGGAGGCCCAATTCACCCGTGCCCGCAAAGACCTCGAGCGAGCCTTCCCCCGGACCACGGTGCCGGAGGTGTCCGAGCGGAAACGCCGGGAGCTGCCGATCCCGGATTCGATTCGCCAGCCACCGAGTTCGCGGCAGCGCAAGGCCCGGTCGGTGAACAAGAACCGGGCGCAAACCCAGCTTCCGAAGGTCGGGTACACCGCGGTGCAGAACCTGATCACCGACCCCGACCGGTGGGACGAGGTCAGCGGCGCGCTCTCACGCGCGCGGGGCGACGCCCAGCAGTTGGAGGAGAAGATGCGCTCCCAGGTCCAGCGTGTCGATCGCGCGATTCAGACCGCGGAACGGTTCAACGACCGCGGCCACATCCTCTACGCCGCCGTCCGACTCCCACACACGGCACCACAGGAGGCGGCGAACCTGCCGTCGACCCTGCAACCCGGCTCCCGCCTCGAGTTCGACCGGTACACCGGGGCGGCGCATGCCCTTCACGAACTCGATCAGACACTGACCGAACGGGACGTTGTGTTCGAGATCGACACCGGCCGGGGCATGTATCTGGGACGCTCGGACACGGTCGACGACACCGCGCACCTGCTACCGCGCGGGATGCGGTTCGAGGTGATCTCCTCCGGCCCTGGGCGTTACCGCCGACCGGATGGATCGATCGGCGAGCAGATGATCGTGCAACTGAAAGACATCACCGACGAGAAGGGGTTGTGATGGGATTGTTCACCGACGGCAAGGGCCGCCCCGAGCTGGTTATGCACCCGGACATCAAGCTGGGACGCGCACATTACCGGCCTGTCGACGACGAGCCCGAGCCGGAGGAGACGCCGAAGCAGCGCGCGCGCCGCGAGCTGAAGATGCGGCTGAGCGCCGAGAAACGGGCACGGGAGAAGAAAGAAAAGCCCGGAGACACCAACCCCCAGTAGGGGTGACGCCTCCGGCTCATCCTGTGCAACCGCAGTAACCGAGACACTACCTCAGGTAGTGCAGCAGTGACGGGAGCCGGGACCTCATGGATTGGCAGTAGCGCGCGACGTCACCGACGTCGTTCGCGGTGATGCAGCCGTCAGGTCATCTGCCGAATGCGAGGCAAGGTGTCGGCAATCTGCTCGAAGAGGGTGGGCCAGCCGCGCCGCAGCCAGGTCAGCCGGCCGCGGTCAAGGTGCCCGCCGTCAATCAGGTGCGAGAGCCGGTGCTGGTGTTCGGGCACACCGAGTTCGCGGAGTCTGGTGTAGACGGGATTGACCGGTAATCGGTGTCGGGCGATGTGCGCCCAGACGTCGGTGGTGGCCCAGTTCCAGATCGGCCCATACGCGGTGGTGCCGTCCGCGCGGACGATGACCCCGTCACGGAGACCCTTGCGGGTGTAGAGCAGGCGGCGGGCGGCCGATTCGTCGGCCCGCACACCCCACAACTCACCCGGCCCGAGGAGCCGGTGCGCGCGGCGGGCGGGCTCGGCGATCAACACCTCGTGCAAATCCATCGCGGCTGCTGTGACGTCGGCGGTCGCGTGGTGGTCCCACAACCCGGAGTCGGCGAGGACATCGAGCAGCGGCGGATCAGTACGGATCCGGTGCAGATCCAGCCCCCAAGTGTGGGCGAGTTCGGTGAGGTAGTCGTAGGTTTCGGGGTAATCGAGACCGGAATCGAAGAACACCACCGGCACATCCGGATCAACCCGGCGGGCCAGGTCGAGAACGACTAACGAGTCTTTGCCGCCGGAGAACGCGACGTACCCGTCATGCGCGGTCAGGTGCGCCTCGATCCGCGTGAGGATGGTGTCGACGGCGGCCGGGCCGGCCTTCGTCGACGGTGCCCGCAATCCACGGAGCACGGTCAGGTCCAGGCCGGGGCCGGCTGCATCCACCACACTTGGCAGGTTACGGTGCCGCCATGACCCTCGCCGCCGACACCGATGTCGTCTGGGCCGCCTACACCGCCGCCTCCGGGTCCGTCGACGCGGCAACACCCGACGACCGAACGACGGGGTGCGCGCGCTGCGGCCACACCACACCGGTGATGACCCCGGTCGGGCAGGTGATCTCCCGGCGGTTCACCGGCTTCGAATCCTGGACGAACCTGGCCGCCCGGAAACTGTGTCAGGTGTGCGCGTGGGCATACCGAGACCGGACGTTGCGCTCCGACGCGCGTATCGTCACCCGTGATCCCGCCACACTGAGAACGGCGACCCCCACACTGCTACACCAGGTGCTCTCCACCACCCTCGGCGCGGACACCGCGGTGATCGTGCCGCTGCGGCCCGGCCGCAAACACCTGATACCCGATGCCCGTTGGGGCGCCGTCACGGTCGACGACAGCCGGCTGAATTGGGCGGCAGAAGATGCCCGCCGCCTCGAGGTGATGTGCCGGCTCCGCGACCGCGGCTTCACCGAAACCATGCTCCGCGACAACGCCCCCACCTACTCCGTGGTGCACCGCCTCCCGGCCGACCGCTGGCCACAGGTCTTCGACGACTGGAACCTGTTGGCGCCGTGGCGGCACGCGGACCCGTGGTGGGAGGTCGGCCTCCGCGCCACCCGACACCAGCACACTCCGGCACCATGACCTCACCAAACCATCAGCCGATGAATGTCGTCGGACCGCTCAGGTTGTTGAGCCGATGAGCTCTCGACTCGAGAAAACTCCGATTCTTCTCTAGCATTGCGGTGATGACTATGTCGGGGGAAAACGCACTGTCAGTAACCGACCGCTGGCTGGCCGCGGTTCCACAACTACCCGGGCTGACCGACCCCGCCGCGCAGGCGGCGGAGCGGTTGGTGCTGCTGCTGCACTACGGAATCGACTGGTCCGACCGCAACTGGGTGGCTGCCCGCCGCGGCGACTACTGGGACGCCCTGCTGCCCACTAGGGTGCGGTTGGCCACCTACAACAGCATCAACCTGCACCAGTGGTGGACCGCCTCCGCCGCCCGGCTCGGCTCCGCCCCGCGCACCGACGACCAACGCTCCGAACTGGCCACGCTCCTCACGAGCGAACCGCGGCCCGTGCTGCAGGTGATGCGCGATCAAACCACCGCGCTGACCCTGCGGATCCGGATCGTCGCCGACGCAGTCCGCGGCGCCCGCACCGAGCACGGACTGGCATCGTGACCGTCACGCGGGTGTGGGAGATCGAGATGACCGCGAAATCCCCGATCTCGCATCGCGGGGAGCTGATCGGCACCACCGCGATCGGCCGGCGCATGAAAATCCTTCAACCCGACGGATCCGTCGAGCTGGTCCCGGTCATCTCCGGCAACTCCTTCCGCGGCGTACTGCGCCGGATCGCCGAAGAACTGCTGCGCGACATCCTCGGCTACGAGGGCAAGTTGCCGCTGGCCGTCGCACACACCCTCCGCAACGGCGGCGCGATCGTGAAAACGCAGGCGGAGCCGATCACCGGCCGCCGCCTGCACCAACTCCGTGAGTTGGTACCACTGCTGAGTGTGTTCGGCGGCGCCGTCGGGGCCGCCCCGATCGACGGTTGCCTGCGGGTCGGGCATGTGGTGCCGATCGTCACCGAAGCCGCCCCGATCCTCCGCCGCAGCTATGAGGGCCAGCCGCTGCCGTCGAGGTTCGACATCGAAGCGCTCGAGTCCTACTCGCACCTCGACGACGTCACCGCCGGCCATGCCGGCACCACCGTCGATCCGGATTCCGGATCGGGTGGGTCGGGGTCGCCGGTAATGCGATACGACATCGAAACCCTCGCCCCCGGAACCCGCTTCGAGGCATGGGTGCAACTGGTCCGCGGATCCGACCTCGACCACGCCTTCACCGCCGACGTCCTGGCCGAGTTCACCCGCACCGGCTGGCTGGGTGGGCGCACCGGGATCGGGCACGGCCAGATCGCCACCACCCTCGACCCAACCCCTGATGGTGCGCCGGTGGTCGATTGGCGGGAGATCGTCGCCGCACGACGCGATGAGGCCCTGGAAACCCTGCTCTCGCTCCCTGCATGACCCTGCCGATCGCTGCAGGGATGGTGCCGCTGATCATCCGGGCGAAATTGGCCGCCGGTGTCGCGCACGCGGTGCCGTGGGGCATCAGCCTCGACGGCCTCCTGGCCTCGGAGATCCGGGAGAACACCAAGGCCGCCGCCCGAGCATCCGGAACCGACTACACCCCCTACAGTCTCGACACCGTGCCGGAGGACCTCGACCTGCCACTGGCCCGCTGCCCGGGCGACGGCGGTGACCGGTGGCACTGGGCAGCGACATTCGCCTACCCCGAGGACGAGGACGAGGTCCCGGGCCCGCACGTGCAGTACTGGTCCGCCCGCCCCGACCAACAGGCCCTGGAACAGATGTCGGTCGAGTTGCCGGCGTTGGTGTCCGAACGACAGGGCCGTTACCGCTCCCGCGTCATGCCGCTCCCGCTCACGGCCTGCCGGCACCTGGTGTGGCGCGCCGTCGGCGACGCAGTCGCCATCACCGAGTTGCTTGCACCCCTCGTTTCGATCGGGAAGAAACGCGGCGCCGGAAACGGCCACATCCTGTCTTGGGAGATCACCGAGCAGTCGGTCGGCAAGCCGTGGGAGTTCGCGCACCTGCACCCCGACGGCAGTCTCGGCCGCACCGCACCCGCGACCTGCCTGCATGAGCGCGGCGACCTGCGAACGGGTGGGGAGGGGCGGATGGGGTTGCGTCCGCCGTACATGCACCCATCCCGTCGCGCACAGGTGCTTCTACCAGCGACCTGACCTGTATTCGAGGCGATGCGTGTGATCCGCGGGTCGAGCTTGATATTCCGGGATAAGACCCGCCGGGACAATCGAATGTGCGTAGGTCGCCCTGAGGTGAATGAATTCGCGGGCGAGGCGAAGTATTTCACGATGTCAATCGCGGCCAGGCTGAGGCTCACCCGGCAACACCGTCCGTGTCGACCTCGACCCGCAATACAACGCCACGACCTGGCTCGGTGCCACGCCCGAGGCCGTCGACAATGATGTCCTGTCGGTTCTGATGGTGCTGGCGAGCATCGAGGACACCACCACCATCACTGCGTCCGGGATTCACCTCGTTCCTGCCACCAAGGAACTCGATCCCGTCGGGCCCTCCTTTCTCAAGAAGCCCGGTGCGCACGGCGTCCTGCGTAAAGCCATCGTCGGCGCCCCCACCGCGAATTCATCCGCGGGACGAACAGCTGCCACTCTTTATTCACGATTGGCTTCGCAACGGCGCCGGAATTCACCGACGCCGCGGTCATTTTCATTACCGCCACGTCCCCTGACTTGGCCGCGAAGGCCTCGCCGCACACCTCCTAGCCGGCCACCCGATGGGCATCGGATCGGCTAGGTGAACTCACTCAGAAGTAGTCGGCGGGTGTCGCGTAGTGAGCAACGTGACGCTTGACATCGAACGGTTCCCACTCGGGATCGCAGAAGGCCGCCGCATCCAGCCGATAGTGCACGCGACACCGTTGTGCCAGATACTGCTCGCCGACATCTTCAGGCAGCGGACCGTAATAGACCACACTTCTGCCGGAGACCGTTGTAGGCTCGTATGGCGCGACTTGCCCCTTATCCCACACCGCGTTACGGCACCTGCGTCCTTGAACTGTTCGTCCGATGCACTGCCCACCTAGGTAGTACACCGGGAACGAAAACAGGCGCGGCTCCCCGTGGACGGTGATACACACCGGATAGTTCGGGTCCAGATCGGCCAGTGAAGGTATGCGATCCGGGAGAGTCCTTACCGGTGGCGTATCCCGCGTCATCGCGACTATTTGCCGCGGCGGCGTCGGGCCGCGACGTGGGCCGGACTTCTTCTTGCGAGTCTTAGATTTCGGCACTAGGCCAAACTTACACAGCCGGACTAACCGATGCGATCAGGGGTGTGGCCAGCTCGATGGTCGTCTTCGCCGGCACTAATTCCGGCGCAGGCCCCGGCAACTATGGCCGCCCGAGCGGCAACGTAGTAATGCAACCGTGTGCCTATTACGACTTCGCAACCGGTATTAACATGGTTCTGCGGATGACTGCTGTAAAAGAACATTTACGCAGCGTCTCCTGAAAAACCCGTCGTCAGCACACTTTTTGCGTTGCAGGAGCGCCGTCGAGTGCCTGGGCTCGCGGGTTCGTGCAGGTGGGGTTGAGAACGGCGGTGCAGCCCGGTGTCAGGCAGTGTTCGAGGGACGTGCCGCGGTAACAGCACGGCGGCCGTCCGCGAAGTTGATCTTGTGCGGACATTGATACTGATCGGAACAGCTCTCGGACTCGGCGCGGGCCTGGTGTGCACCAGCCTGTTCGCCTGGTGGCTGTCCTACCCGGTGCATTTCTACGTGGGCAGCTACGAACCGCTCGGCAGCGAAGGCGCCACTGGCCACCTGGAATCGGTGGATCCGATCCCGTTCCTGGTGGCCGGCCTGATTGTCAGTGCGGTACTCGGTGCGACCGCCGGTTACACAGCGGCCCATCGTGGATGGCGGCTGACCCGACAGGGCGCCTGACGTGCGCTCGATCCGGCGTGTCGGTGCCCGGGACTGACCGCCCCTCGACGAAGACCTACACCGGATGCCGGGCACCCTCGTGCGCGGTGAGCAGCAGGTGATCGAACTGGGTGCGCAGACCCGCGCCGGTGTCGCACTGACCGAACCCGGCGACGAGCAGTTCCGCGAGGATGCGGAGCCGGGTATTGGTCTCCTGGGAGCGCCAGATGAGGATGTCGAATGCCCGGTCGGCGGAGATGCCGTAGACCAGCATCAGTGCACCCTTGGCCTGCTCGATGATCGCCCGGGACTGCTCAAGTTCGGCGACCGCTTCGTCGACGGACTCCTTCACCTCGTCGCGGTAGGAGGCGGTGAGATCGATGTAGAACCCGGTCGTGCCGATCACGGCCCCGGTGTCGTCGCACAGCCGGTCGCCCACGACGACGACCTGGTGCACCTGGCCGGCGGTGTCGATGATGCGGTGTTTGCTGCTGAACGGTTCGGCGGCGTTGATCATCCGGTCCAGGACCCGCGCGACGTGCGGGTGGTCCTCGGGATGTTTGTGGGAGAGCAGCAGTTCGGTGGTGGGGACGATTTCGCCGGGTTGGTAGCCGTGCATCTGGGCGACGGCATCGGACCATTCCCACCGCTGCCCGTCGAGGAGGAACCGGAAGCTGCCCACCCGCTGCGGTTCCCCACCGAACACCTGATCCGTAGTCACGCCCTATTTTCTAGCGCATCGCGATAACCGACAAGTTGCCATGGTCATGCGGCCGTGCCGCCCGCCGCCCGCGCAACGGCTCGGAGCCGTGGAGAACGTCAACTGTGCTGCGGCAGGGGAGGGTTGGCGTCAATGACGTGAGTGATGTACAACATTGGAGGCAGAAAATGTGAAGCGGATCACATCACTGTGACGGTGGTGCACACCAACCTGGTGCGCCGGGTCCGCGGACACGATGAAAGGTAGGGCGCGCATGAGCACAGCCTCGACGATTCCGGCGTCTTCGATCACCTCGCCGCCGCCGATGCGGCGCAGCGGCGCGATGAGCACCGCGGAGATCAAAGCGAGGATCGAGGCCATGTTCGCCGACGACCGCCGCCCAGCCCGCCAAATGGGTCCACGCTGACGCGTCGAGAGGGAACACGATGAATGTGTTGCTCCTGCTGGGTTTGCTGATCACCGCGTTCGCTGCCGTCCTGGCGATGCACACCGACGAACAGTCCCGCTCACGCCACTGACACCGGCGCGCCACCGGTGATTGTCGGTGACCCTGGGTAGATTCCCCGGTTGTGACGATCGAGGCGACCGCCGGCGTACCGGCAGGAGTGAGTCCCGACCGTGGGTGGGGCGCGGCCCCCGAGTTGTCGGACCAGACCGTGGCCCACATCACCGGGGCGCTCGAGGCGTCACACTCGGCGGGCACCCGCCGCGTCTACGCCTCCGACTGGCGCCGCTTCCGCGGATGGTGCGAGCGGAGCGGTCATGCGGCGTTGCCGGCGCACCCGGTCACCGTCGCCGCGTATCTGGTCGACGCCGCCGAGACCCTCACCGACGTGGGGGAGCGCGCCTACTCACCGTCCACCCTGAACCGGTGGATCTCGGTGATCGGCCACTACCACCGCGCCGCGAACCTCCCGAACCCGTGCACCGAGGCCCTGGTAACTTCCACCCTGTCGGGGATCCGCCGCACCTACGCCACCACCGGCGACCGGCCCCGCACCCCGCGGGCACCGTTGCTGGTCGAGGACATCGTCACCATCGTGGGATCGGCCCGGCAGGCTGTTACCGGCTGGGCATCGGAAGTGCACGAGCGCCGCGACAGTGCCCTGTTGTTGATGGGGTTCGCCGGCGCATTCCGGCGCAGCGAACTCGTCGCCCTGCACTGTGGTGATGTCACCGTGCACCGGCAGGACGGGATCCATGTGCGGTTGCGGCGGTCGAAGACCGACCAGGACGGCGCCGGGAGCGTGCGGGCGTTGCCGTTCACCACCCACCACCACAGTTGCCCGCCGTGCGCGTATGCGCGGTGGGCGCAGGTCGTCGCCGCCTTCGACCTGGCCGGGCGGCCCGGGGTGATCCGGTTGCTGCGCACCGCGGCACCCTTCGAGGCCCATGTGTGCCGGGCGGGGTTGCCGCGGATGAAGGCTCGGGCGCCGTTGTTCCGGGCGATCGCCAAGAACGGCAACCTCTCCGCCGCGGCGTTGTCGGGGGCGTCGGTGCATGCGGCGATCCGCCGCCGCGCCCAGGCCGCGGGCTATGACGAGACGGTGGTGGCGCAGTTGGGTGGGCATTCGTTGCGGGCCGGGTTCGTCACGCAGGCGTTCCGCAACGGCGCCGACGCGCACGCAATCATGCGGCAGACCGGGCACACCAACCCGGCCACGGTGGAACTGTATGCCCGCGAACACGCTCCACTGGTGGGGAACGCGGTCACCGAGATCGGGCTGTAGAGCCGTGTACGCCGACCCCGCCACCGCGGCGGCCGGGCTCGGTAACAGCCCACCGCAGCTGGTGGTGCCCCGCCGATACCAGCACGACTGGGCGCTGTTCGCCGACTGGTGCGCAGCCTGCGATCACCGGGCTCTGCCCGCGCATCCGAGCGTGCTCGCCGACCACCCGGCCGCCGCCGGCACCCAACGTCGGCGGGTGACCGCCATCAACGCCGTCCATACCGGCGCGGGGTTGCCGGCGCCGGGTCGCGCCGAGGCGATCCGGCAGCTGCTCAACGCCGCCCGCGCCGACCGTCTGGCGAGGGTCGGGGAGCGGGTGGCGCACGTGGTGCCCCGGATCCCGGTGACGGGGTGGCCGGGTGGGTTGTTCGGCCGCCGCGACGCCCTGATCCTCACCCTGGCCGCCGCCGGTCTGGGCTTTGAGCAGATCGCACGCCTCCGCCGCACCGACGTCACCGCCGAGGATGACGCCTTGGTGGTCCGGGTGGGGGAGGGACTGGCTCCGCATCCCCACCGACGGTGTGAATTCGGTTGATGTGTATTGGAACTGGGTAGAAGTGCTCGGGTTCCTGGACCGGTATCCCAGCACCCGGTTACTCGCCGGACGCCTCGAGAGGAGCGCGGATCTGTCCGCCTTCGCGGACAACGCCCGCCGCGACGACCGGCCTTTGCTGACCCCGATCGACCGGTGGGGCCACACACCCTTCGCCCCGACCCCGTTGACCGGGCAATCCGTCGCCGCCCTGGTCCGCGCCCACCTGACCGGCCAGGCACCGGTACATAGACGTCCCCCCCACCCGACGCCCGGCGGTCCGCGCGGGTGTGGCGCAGACGGTCTATATCGCCGACATCGAGTTGGACCAGGATTACTACGACCGCGGCATCGCCGCCCGCCGGAGCGCACACACCCACCTCGCGGACGTCACCGACATCCTCGACGGCATCGAAGACGAGGCAGACAAACTCCTTGCCGATTTGCTGGTAGTCCTCGACAACATCGACGTCGAATGATGGTTGGGCACTTGCTCGCCGAGCGGCTCGCATGATCGCGCCCACGGCTGTTGCCGGGCCGCTCGGGACATCGTTCACCGGTCGCTGACCGCAGGTTGTCGGTTCCTACCGTCAGTCCTGCGGAGCAGAAACGCGCTGACGTCGCAGTTTCCGGGGATAGCTGCGATAACTGAAATTATCGTCGCCGAGTGCGCATAAACCGTGAGTGACACGGAGGTGGAGCCAGAAGTGCCGTGAGTGTAGAGACTTGTAGGTTCCGCGACGCGGTGTCACTTTCCAAATTTCATGTCACTCGCGTGTCACACCACCACCGGACCGGCCACGAGTCCCCGACCGGGCAGGAGATCGTGCGCGCCACCCTGTCCGGGATCCGCCGGGACTATGCCGCCGTGGGGGACCGGCCCCGCACCCCGCGGGCCGCCCTGCTGACGACGGACATCGTCAACATCGTCGCCGCCGCGAGAAACACGGTGGACGGGTGGGCGCAGGCGGTGCTAGAACGCCGCGACAGCGCCCTTATCCTGATGGGGTTCGCCGGGGCATTCCGGCCCAGCGAACTGGTCGGATTGGACGGCGCCGACGTGAGTGTGCACCGGCACGACGGCGTGCACGTGCGCTTGCGCCGGTCGAAGACCGATCAGGAAGGCAAAGGGACCGTGCTGGCGCTGCCGTTCACCGACCGCCACGACAGCTGCCCTCCGTGCGCGTACATCCGGTGGACGCAGGTGGTGGCCGCGTTCGATCACCGCGGCCGTCCCGGGGTGATCCGGCTCCTGACCACTGCAGATCCGTTCGAAACACATGTGTGTCGCACTTCCGGTCCACGCACCACGCCGCGGGCGCCGCTGTTCCGGTCGATCCGTAAGAACGGCAACCTGTCCGAGACCGCCCTGTCGGGGGCGGCGGTGCACAAGGCGATTCGCCGCCGCGCCGGCAAGGCCGGCTACGACGCAGACCTGGTGAGCCAGCTCGGCGGACACTCGCTGCGGGCCGGTTTCGTCACCCAAGCCTTCCGCAACGGCGCGGACGCACACGCGATCATGCGTCAGACCGGGCACCGGACGCCGGAAATGCTCGAAGTGTATGCCCGGGAACGCACCCCGCTGGTCGGAAACGCCGTCACCGTCCTCGGGCTGTAACTATGTACGCCACCCCACCCGGCGCCGGCGATGGATCACTGGGCCTCTCTGCCCGGGATCGGCACGTGTGGGCGCTGTTCACGGACTGGTGCGCCGCGACTGACCAACCACCGATTCCCGCCCCACCGCAGCAGCTGGCCCGCTTCCTGCACGACAACCCCGCAGTCCCGGCTACCCAACGACGTCGGGTCAGTGTCATCAACACCGTCCACCGTAGGCAGGGACACCCGGCGCCCGGCACGGATGAAGCGATCCGCCGCGCCCTCAACACCACGAGAGCCGCCCGGCTGCAACGCAGATCAGCTCTCGTCGCCGAACGGCTTACGCAGATTCCGATCGCCGGGTGGCCGGCCGGACTCTTCGGCCGCCGTGATGCCCTCATCCTTGCCCTGGCCGCGGCGGGCGTAGGTTTCGAGCAAATCGCCCGACTCCGCCGCCGGGACGTCACCGCCACAGGCGATCACAGTGGATCCCTACTGCTGAGCGTCGACCGCGACCGAATCGACCTGCCTGAATCACCCGAGATACCCCTGGTCTCGATCTATCGGGAGTGGACCGAGGTCCTGGGATTTCTCGACCAGAACTACGGCACCCGCACAATCGCCCGGCACTTCGAAGCCGGCCGCGACCTCGCCGGATTCGACGCCGTCTACTGCACCGACGACAGACCGCTGCTGACCCCGATCAACCGCTGGGGTCACACTCCGCTCACCCCGGCACCGTTGACCGCACGCGCGATCACCGCCATCACCCAGGCGCACCTGTCCGGAAAAGCACCCGCACACACCGTTCCGCCACGAACGTCGCGGCCGGACACGGCACCCGACATGCATTCGATCGACGACGGCCGTGTCCTCGATCCGCACTACTACGAGCGAGGGATCGCGGCCCGCCGCAGCGCCCACAAGGACTTGACCGACGTCACCGACCTTCTCGACGACATCGAAGACCGCGCCGACCAGCTGTTGGCCGAGCTGGATTCCATCCTCGACGACGTCACCTGAGTACACCCCCGCCGCACAACCCCGATCGATATCCTGTGGTCGACGGACCGGAGGTAGCCCTGACTCGAACGGACAATCCGCATGGACATCAATGAGCGGTTCTACGACGACAGCGCCTTTCTGCCGATCGGATCGCTGATGCCGGCACCCGGCACCACCGGCGGACTACTCGGCCGGCTGAAACTGATCACAGCTGATCCCGCGTCCCAGTCCGCCGGGATCGCCGAGTGGCTCCGCGATCACACGCCGTCGGCCGGTTTCGTGCGAGCTCGCTCAGTGGCACGTTGGTCGGGGGTGAATTCTCAAATTTCGTTCAGGAATGCCCGAAGTCGTTCACGCGCCAACTCGTGTCGTCGTTGATCGACAATCCAGTGACCCGACTCCGTCGACCGGTTCGAGATGAAATCCAGCGGTCGTGTCCTGGGCAATCCGTCGCGGGCCGGACGCGGTATTCGCATTGTTCACCGATCGCGGCGCCCGCGTGTGAATCGACCGGCTTCGCGCAGCCGAGGGGCGAGCATGTCTATCGAGGGTCGTGGGTTAGCCGGAGAATTGCGGGGTTCCCTATCCACGGACATCCGGTCAACTGGTGCACTTCCCGCATGTGGGTATCGAGCAAGATGCTGAATTGATCGACCTCTCCGGCGCGGACGTGCTCAGTCAGTTCTGCATGATCGGTGATGATGCGATTCAACTGCGAGGGGTCGCGACTGACGGAGATGGCGGTCATTCGTCGTTGTCGATCGCGGAGTGCCGTATGTACGGAGGTCAGTAGTGGGTTTCCGCTGTAGCGCACTACGACTGCATGGAAGTCGGCGTCTTCGGCGCTGAAGGCGCCGCGGTCGTCTTCGGCGGCAAGCCTTCGTTGTCGCTCCAGAATTGCGAGCATCTCGTCGGCGGCACCCGTTCGGCGCCTTGTGTCGGCCGTGAACGACCGCAAACATCCGCTCTCGATCAGAAGGCGAGCCTCGACGAGGTGTTCGGGTTCGTCCGGTGGAATAGCGTTGACCAAGGCTCCGCGCTTCGGATACAGGGTCAACCAGCCCTCGGCTTCGAGCCTCAGGAACGCTTCTCGCACAGGGGTTCTGCTTGTTCCCGTCCGCTCGGCCACGGCACCCTCGCTGGTGAGCTCGCCGCCGCCGAGTTCGCCGGCGATGATCAACTCTTTCACCGCTTCGTACACGTATTCGGACAGCGTGCCGTGCTTGGCCGGGCGCCGCGCCGAAGCGGGGATGCACGTGGTCGGGTCGGGCAAGAAAGACCCCCCCCTTGTATCTATTAGCATCCGATGTATCCTGGATCCACACTCTACATACGCTGCCTTGCAGACCACAAGACCTGCTCGGACAGCATTCGGCTAGGCCTGGCGTGAGGAACGCGCCGGAGCGGTCTCCGTTGGTGGCACAGCAACACACACCTGATCCGACTGCTCCGCGCGAACGCCTGAACAATTAGTAGGAAGAAGGAAGTACGTTGGCAGCGAAGATTTTCTACGACGACGACGCCGACCTGGGCATCATCCAGGGACGGAAAGTTGCCGTCATCGGGTACGGCAGCCAGGGGCACGCCCACGCCCTGAGCCTGCGCGACTCGGGAGTCGACGTGCGCGTCGGTCTCCCGGAGGGATCGAAGTCCCGGGCGAAGGCGCAGGAGGAGGGGCTGCGGGTGCTCACCCCTGCCGAAGCGGCCGCCGAGGCGGACGTTATTTCGATTCAGGCGCCCGACACTGTCCAGCGGACGCTGTACGCGCAGGACATCGCTCCGAATCTGAAGCCGGGGGATGCCCTGCTCTTCAGTCACGGATTCAATGTGCGCTTCGGTTACATCACCCCCCTCGACGGGGTCGACGTCGCGTTGGTCGCACCGAAGGGGCCGGGTCACCTGGTTCGCCGGCAGTTCGTGGACGGCCACGGGGTGCCGTGCCTGGTGGCGGTCGAGAGCAACGCCTCCGGTAAGGCTCTCGAACTCGGTCTGTCCTACGCGAAGGCAATCGGCGGCACCCGGGCCGGGGTGATCGAGACGACGTTCGCCGAGGAGGCCGAGACCGACCTGTTCGGTGAGCAGGCCGTACTGTGCGGCGGCGCCTCGGCGCTGATCCAGGCCGGGTACGACACTCTCGTCGATGCCGGTTATCAGCCCGAGATCGCGTACTTCGAAGTGCTGCACGAACTCAAGCTCATCGTGGATCTGATGTATGAGGGTGGCATCGCCCGGCAGCGGTATTCCTGCAGTGACACTTGCGAGTACGGAGACCTCACCCGCGGGCCGCGCATCGTCAACGACGCCACCCGGACGGAGATGAAGAAGATCCTCGCCGAGATTCAGGACGGAACGTTCGCGACGGAGTGGATCGCCGAGGACGACAACGGTCGCCCGGACTTCCTGCGACTGCGCGAGGAGGGAAAGGCGCACGGCATCGAGGAGGTTGGCTTCAAATTGCGTGGCCTGATGTCGTGGGTGGACCGTCCGATCACCGAGACGGTGTGAGAAATTCTCGGGGATGCGGCAGTGCGCGCATCGTGTGCATCCCCGAGTCCGTCAGGGGGCCGGAAGGTCGGGGACCAGGCGTGCGTGCTCGATCCGGGCGGTCTCCATCAGGTGCTCGCACACCGTCGTCACCCGCTCGGTCGTGAGAAGACGGGTGGGAATCACCATCCAGAAGCTGCGCTGGGCGCGAACCTGCTGGTGCAACACCGGACGCAGGCGGCGATCGTAATGTGCGAGAAAGCACGGCACGAGCGCCAACCCGACACCGCTCGCCGCCGCCTCGAGTTGGGCGAAGAGATTCGTCGTGCGAAAGACGATGTTCGCGCGAGCGGCGATCGCCTCGGCGCTCTGCAGTTCGGGAAGGTCGAGCAGCGACTCGACGAACCACACCATGTCGTGCACAGCCAAGTCCTCGGGAGCGGAAACCGGGGGATGATCGGCGAGATAGCGCGGACTCGCATAGAGCCGCAAGTCGTAGTCGCACAGGTGAATCATCTTGAAGCCCGGACGTTCCGGTCGGTTGGTCGTGACCGCGATGTCGAACTCTCCGACCGCGTAGTTGAGGAGGTGACTGGTGGTCACCAGTTCGATTTCGATCGCCGGGTGCTCGGTGCGTAGCCGGGCCAGTCCGGGGGCGATCACCGTGCCGCCGAACCCGTCGGTGGCGACGATGCGGACGGTCCCCTGCGGACTGTGCTTGCGGTCGCTGATGGCGGCCTGAGCGGAATCGGACTCCAGTTCGATCCGCTGGGCGTAGGGCAGCAGGCGCTGTCCGGCGGTCGTGAGAATCCAGCCCCCGGGCGTCTTGTCGAACAGCCGGGTGCCGAGATCCGTTTCGAGAGCGGTAACTCTGCGCCGGATGGTGGTGTGCTCGACCCCGAGTCGTTGAGCGGCCACGGCCAGCTTGCCGTAGCGCGTCAGGGCCAGGAAGTACCGGAGATCCTCGAGGTTCACACTGTGCATCTTTGCACAGTCCACGTGCGAAGGTCCTTCTTGTCCGTGCACTAATCCACCATCAATAGTGAACTGCAACACCCCCCCACGAACGAAAGCAGGTTGAGATGAGCACAATCGGGTTCATTGGTCTGGGCACGATGGGACGGCCCATGGCCGCGAACCTCGTCAAGGCCGGTCACGAGGTGAAGGGATTCGACGTCGTCTCCGACGCCCGGGACCGTGCGGTCGAGGACGGGATCAAGGTCGCCTCATCTGCGGTCGAGGCCGCAACCGGCGTCAATGTCCTGATCACCATGCTCCCCAAGGGCGATCACGTCCGTCAGGCGCTGCTGGTCGCCGACGGTCCGCTCTCGGTGCTTGCGCCGGGCGCCGTCGTCATCGACTCGTCGTCGATCGACGTGCCCACCTCGCGTGATCTGCACGAACGAGGCGTCGAGTTGGGAATCGAGGTGCTGGACGCCCCGGTCTCCGGCGGCCTCGCCGGCGCCCAGGCGGGAACCTTGACCTTCATGATCGGCGGTGCGGCCGAGACGGTAGAGAAGGTGCGGCCGCTGTTCGAGGCGATGGGGTCCCGCACCGTCCTCACCGGCGGTCCCGGCTCCGGGCAGGTCGCGAAGGCGGTCAACCAGATGGTCTTCGGCAGCAGCCTCGTCGCCCTCACCGAAGCGTTCGTCATCGCCGAACGACTCGGGCTGGCCCCGCAGAAGCTGTTCGACGTCCTGAGCACCTCCTCCGGAGATTGCTGGGCGCTGCACAACTTCTGCCCGCTGCCCGGACTGGTCGACGGCTCGGCCGCCGACAACAACTACGCCCCGAAGTTCGCGGCCGCCCTGCTGGCCAAGGATCTCGGCCTCGCGGCTACTGCAGCCGACAGCGCCGGCGTCGAATTGGTCGTCGGACGGGGCGCGAAAGACAAGCTCGACGAATTGTCGATCAAGGACGGCCATCTCGATGCGTCCGCGGTGATCACCAAGGTCGGCCTCAAGTAAGCGACGGCCGTACGCGGTCCTCTCCGAGCGCCGGTCACATCAGGCGCGCACACCGGGCCCTCACACGACTTATCCAGTACACACGGAAGACATCAGCAACATGGCTACAGTAACTGCCGAGCTCGCCGACGAGTACCTGAACCTGGTCGATGGCCAGTGGGTCGGCGCCCGCAACGACGAATGGATCCCGGTCGAAAGCCCCCGGGACCGTCGGACGATCGCCCGCGTGCCCCGTGGCGGCGAAAAGGACATCGCGGACGCGGTCAACGCCGCCGGGCGCGCCTTCCCCGGCTGGCGGGACACCGCACCCCGCGCCCGAGGGCGCCTGCTCCAGCAGATCGCCGACGCCCTCGAACCCCATGTCGAGCGCATCGCGCGGATCATCTCGGTGGAGAACGGCAACGCGCTGCGCACCCAGTCGCGCGGTGAGGTGAACTTCGCTATCGACGTCTTCCGCTACTTCGGATCGGTCGCCGGCGAAATCAAGGGCGAGACCATCCCGCTCAACGCCACCGTGCTCGACTACTCCCGTCGTGAGCCGCTCGGCGTGGTCGGCGCGATCACCCCGTGGAACGCTCCGGTGCAGCTGGCGGTCATGAAGATCGCGTCCGCACTGGCGGCCGGAAACACGCTGGTGCTCAAGGCCGCCGAAGACGCCCCCCTCGCGGTCCTCGAGATCGCCAAGATCGCCGACGAGTTCCTGCCGCGTGGCGTGTTGAACGTGATCGTCGGCTACGGCACCGAAGCGGGCGAAGCCCTCATCACGCATCCGGATGTGCGGAAGCTCTCGTTCACCGGCTCCACCGCGGTCGGCTCCCGGGTGATGGCCGCCGCATCCGACCGGATCCTGCCGGTCTCCCTCGAACTCGGCGGGAAGAACCCGCAGATCGTCTACCCGGACGCGAACGAGGACTGGGTCGCGCAGGGCACCATCACCGGTATGCGCTTCGTCCGCCAGGGGCAGTCCTGCACCGCCGGATCACGCCTGTTCGTGCACAAGAGCATCCTCGACTCCTTCGTCGACAAGGTCACCACCAACCTGGCGAAGCTGAAGGTCGGTGACCCCCTCGACGAGGACTCCGACATCGGTGCGATCGTCAACAAGAAGCAGTTCGACCGGGTCTGCGGCTACATCGACGACGGCTTGCAGCGCAGCAACACCACCGCCGCCGTCGGCGGCCGGCCCCCGACCGAGGGGCCGCTGTCGGAGGGCTACTACGTCGAGCCCACCGTCATCGTCGGGGTGGAGAACGACTGGCGTATCGCGCAAGAAGAGATCTTCGGACCGGTGATGTGCGTGATTCCCTGGGAGGACGAGGACGACGTCATCCGGATGGCCAACGACACCCACTACGGTCTGTCGGCGTTCATCTGGACTCACGACATCGGCCGTGCCCTGCGGGCGGCGCACTCGATCGAGGCCGGTTGGGTTCAGGTCAACCAGGGTGGCGGGCAGGTGCTCGGGCAGTCCTACGGCGGGTACAAGCGCAGCGGCATCGGCCGTGAGTTCTCCCTCGAGGGCATGATCGAAAGCTTCACCCAGCGTAAGCACGTCTCCATCGACACCAACCGCTGACCCATCACCGGCGATGGGTGGGTGATGCCGCAGTCGACGAGCCGGAGCCTTCGGCAGTCCTGAACCGACGTGCACGGCTCCAGGCCCGGCTGCTGACGGGCGAAGGCGGGCTCAACCTCCACGCCTTCGCCCGTCCCCCCGCCGGCTTGACCCAACCCCCTACTCCCCAGACCCGTACCGCCGATCACTTCGGTCGAGGCTCGAGACAAGACCTCTCACCTTCCCCTGCCGAGATCAGCGAACAGGGTGGATCACTGCGACCGCGAGGAAGAACAGGCACCATGACCATCACCCAGGAGTCGACGGCGACCGAACCGGAACTCGCCCTTCGGCAGCTGCTCGAGAACGATCCACCGGCCGACCTAGTGACCGACCGCGTGGCCCTCCAGCGCCAGGGGAGTGTCGCCGTGGTCACCTTGAGTCACCCGAAGGCCCACAACGCCCTGGCCCTCGCAAGCTGGCAACGACTCCGGTCGATATTCGACGAGCTGGCACACGATCCGACGCTGCGCGCCGCCGTGATCCGCGGTGCCGGTACCAAGGCCTTCGCCGCCGGCGCCGACATCAAGGAGTTCCCCCGCACCCGGATGACGGCCGCCGACGCCACCCACTACAACGAGTTCGTCGCGCAAACCCTGCGCGCCGTCTCAGCTGTCCCGGTTCCCGTCATCGCGGCGATCCGCGGACTGGCCGTGGGAGGCGGATGTGAATTGTCCACCGCGTGCGATGTCCGCATTGCCACCGAGGACGCCCGGTTCGGAATCCCGATCGGGCGGCTCGGGGTCATCCTCGGCTACACCGAGGCCGACGCCGCCGCCCGACTGATCGGTCCGGCAGCGCTGAAGTACCTCCTCTTCAGTGGCGACCTGATCTACGTCGAGGACGCCCAACGGCTGGGACTGGTGCAGAAGATCGTCCCGACGCACGAACTCGCCTCGGCCACTGCGAAACTCGTCACACGAATCTGCTGCCAGTCGGCCGTCACCATGCGGGCATCGAAGCTAGTGGCCGACATGCACGGGCGGGCACTGACCGCGGCGGACACCGAGCTCTTGTCGCGTCTGAGTGTCGAAGCCTACGAAGGCGAGGACCTCCAGGAAGGGGTGGCGGCCTTCGAACAGGGACGCCGACCCGTGTTCAACCAGCAGGAAGTGAACTGACATGGCTGCACTCGACGGGATCCGCGTCGTCGATCTCACCCGCTATCTCTCCGGACCGACCCTGACCATGCTCCTGGCCGACCTCGGCGCCGACGTCATCAAGATTGAGACGTTGCCCGTCGGCGACCCCGCCCGCCAGTCCGGCCCGTTTCAGGACGGCGAGAGCGTGTACTACATGGCCTCCAACCGGAACAAGCGCTCGATCGCGTTGGACCTGCGGACCCCGGAGGGAATGCAGGCGTGCCGGGACCTGATCCTTGACGCCGACGTATTCGTCCAAAACTTCAAACCCGGCACCACCGACGCCATGGGGCTCGGCGCCGCAGACCTGCACGAACTCAACCCCCAATTGGTGTATGTGTCCCTCAGCGGTTTCGGTCAGCGCGGACCGGGTGCGGACCTGCCCGGCTTCGACCAGACCGCCCAGGCGATGTCCGGGCTGATGAGCATCACCGGCACCGCCGAGACCGGCCCCCTGCGCGTGGGTATCGCGGTCGCCGACTCGGTGACCGGAGTGTTCGGTGCCGTCGGTGTGCTGGGTGCACTCTACGAGCGTGAGCGCACCGGAGTGGGCACCGTCGTCGAGGGGTCGCTGATGCAGTCGATGCTCACCATGCTGTCGTATCAGGCGCAGAAGTACCTCAGCCTCGGCGTCGTGCCCGGTCAGGACGGCAACGACCATCCGATCATGTTCCCCCAGGGCACCTTCAAGACCGCCGACGGTGCCATGACCCTGGCCTGCGGCAACGAAAAGATGTGGCACCGGCTGTGCGACGTACTCGATTTCCCGGCCTACAAGAGCGACGAACGCTTCGCCGACAACGCCGCCCGGATGACCAACCGGGCTGAGCTGCGCCGCATCATCGAGGACGTCCTCGCCGCGAAGACCACCGAGGAATGGCTCAACGTTGTTGCGGCGTCCGGTGTGCCGTGCGGTCCCGTCCTGACCGTCGACCAGGCACTCGATCACCCGGTCACCGCCGGACTCGACATGATCGAGGAGACCGACCACACCACCCTCGGCCCGATGAAGGTCCTCGGACAGGCGATCAACATCACCGGGAGCGAGAAGAACTGGCTGCGCCGCCCGCCGCCGCTGCTCGGCGAACACACCCGCGAGATTCTCGCAGACGTCGGATACGACGACGAGCGGATCGGCGAGATGCTCACCGGGAAACAAGCGCTGCAGTGGAACTCGGAACAATGACCACCGCCCAGCACGAGAGTCCGACGTCCCGGCCGGCGGCGGGGATGCGGGTGGCCCTGATGGCGACCTGTCTGACCGACACCCTGTATCCGCACACCGCCCGGGCCGTCGTCACGTTGCTCGAACGCCTCGGCTGCACCGTCGAATTCCCGCTGAGTCAAACATGTTGCGGTCAAATGCACTTCAACACCGGCTACCGTGACGACGCCACCCGGCTCGCCTCCCGCATGAACGAGGTGTTCGACGGGTACACCGCCGTCGTGGCACCGTCCGGATCGTGCGCAGCCATGGTCCGCGACATCTACCCGAAACTTCCCGGCGTGGGGGAGGACCTCGCCCACCGCATGTATGAGCTCTCGGAGTTCCTCGTCGATGTGCTCGGGGTGACCGACGTCGGTGCCTACTTCCCGCACCGCGTCACCTACCACCCCACCTGCCACTCACTGCGGATGCTCGGTGTCGGCGAGCGGCCGTTGCAGCTGCTGCGCGCGGTTCGCGGCATCGACCTGATCGAGCTGCCCGCCGCGGAATCGTGCTGCGGATTCGGTGGCACATTCGCGGTCAAGAACGCCGAAACATCGAGCGCTATGCTCAGCGACAAGATGCGGTGCGTGCTCAACACCGGCGCCGAAGTGCTCACCGCCGGCGACAACTCGTGCTTGATGCACATCGGCGGCGGTCTGTCGCGTCTTCGCACCGGAGTGCACACCCTGCACCTCGCCGACATTCTCGCCTCGACCGAGGAGGACCCGTGGCACGTAACCCAGTGACCTGGATGGGGGTACCCACCTTCCCCAAGGCTGCCCAGGAAGCGCTTGGTGATTCACAGCTGCGGAGCAATCTGCGCCACGCCACCCACACCATCCGTGACAAACGGGCCGCCGCGGTCGGTGAGGTGCCGGACTGGGAACGGCTGCGGCGCGCCGGGGAGGCGATCAAGGACGAAACCCTCGCCCACCTCGACACCTACCTTCAGAAGCTGGAAGCGGCGGTGACCTCCCGCGGTGGTGTCGTGCACTGGGCGCGTGACGCCGCCGAAGCCAACGCGATCGTATTGAAGTTGGCACGCGCCGCCGGAGCCGACGAGGTGGTCAAGGTCAAGTCCATGGCCACCGCCGAGATCGGACTGAACGAAGCCCTCGAGGAGGGGGGCGTGACCGCGATCGAGACCGACCTGGCCGAACTCATCGTCCAACTCGGCAACGACCGCCCCTCCCACATCCTCGTTCCGGCCATCCACCGGAATCGATCCGAGGTCCGGGAAATCTTCCGGAACCAGATGCCGGAAGCGCCCGCGGACTTGTCGTCGGAACCGAAGGCGTTGGCCGAGGCGGCACGCCGGCATCTGCGTAAGAAGTTCCTCTCCGCGAAGGTCGCGGTCTCGGGAGCGAACTTCGCCGTCGCCGATACCGGTTCGATCATGGTGGTCGAATCCGAGGGAAACGGCCGCATGTGCCTGACCTTGCCGCAGACACTTATCACCGTGATGGGAATCGAGAAACTCGTCCCCACCAGCCGGGACCTGGAAGTCTTCCTGCAATTGCTGCCGCGCTCGTCGACCGCGGAACGGATGAACCCCTACACCTCGATGTGGACCGGGGTCACCCCCGGCGACGGCCCGCAGGAATTCCATCTGATTCTCCTCGACAACGGTCGCACCGCGACCCTGTCCGATCCCGTCGGGCGTCAGGCGCTGCGATGCATTCGCTGCTCGGCATGTCTGAACGTGTGCCCGGTGTACGAGCGCACCGGTGGCCAGTCCTACGGGTCGGTGTACCCCGGCCCCATCGGGGCGATTCTCACCCCGCAACTCGTCGACGACCCGCACGACAAGCAGGCGGCCTCGCTGCCGTTCGCATCGTCGCTGTGCGGCGCCTGCTTCGAGGTGTGCCCGGTACGCATCGACATCCCCGAGGTCCTCACCCACCTGCGGGCACGCGCCGTCGCCGAGAAGAGCAAGATGTCGCCGGAAGCCCTGGCGATGAGCGCCATGGCGACGATGTTCGCCGATCCCCGCAAGTACGCGCTCGCTCAGCGGGCCGGGGCCGCGGCCGCGAAGCTCGCCCCGTCCGGGTCGGTGTCCCGACTGCCGTTCCCGGGTTCGCGATGGACGGCCACCCGGGACATGCCGATGCCGGCGACCGAGTCGTTCCGCACCTGGTGGAAGACGAACCGGAAGGATTCCGATGAGTGACGCCCGCACCGCCATCCTCCACCGGGTCCGAGACGCGCTCAGCGATCGACCGATGGCCGGTGACATCCCCCGCGACTACGACCTGCATCGCGACTACCCGGATCTGCTCGAGTTGGCGCAGGAGCGGATCGCCGACTACAAGGCCGACGTCCGCAGGGTCAGCCCCGCTCAGGTGGGGACGGAGATCACCGCGGCCCTGGCCCGCCGAGGCGCCGCCCGGGTCATCGCCCCGCCCGGGCTGCCGACCGACTGGCGCACCCCGGAAGTGACATGGCTCGACGACACACCGTTAGGTCTCGACGAACTCGACGCCGCGGACGCGGTGGTGACCGGGTGCGCCGTCACGATCGCCGAAACCGGCACCATCGTCCTCGACGCGGGCCCGACACAGGGGCGGAGGGCGTTGACCCTCGTCCCCGACTACCACCTGTGTGTGATCGAAGCCCACCAGGTGGTCGCGACCGTGCCGGAGGCTCTGGCCCGCCTCGATACCACCCGGCCGCTGACGTTCATCTCCGGCCCGTCCGCCACCAGCGACATCGAACTCGACCGAGTCGAAGGCGTGCACGGACCGCGGACCCTCGACGTCCTGCTGATCGAGTCGTAGGCCTGCCGACGGGGGTGACACACCACCGCCCGTGGATTGTGGATCCAGAATCACGATCCCCGCTATACTGACATCCGAGAGAGCTGCCGGACACCCGGCGGTAGCTCTCGGACCAGCGCGGGTGTCGGGTTCATCCCGCCACCCGCGATCAGTGGACACAGCGGAGGGCCCATCATGTCTGAGCAACTAGCCGACGGCACGACCGGCTTCGCCCTGGGAGAGTCCGTCCTCGGCGAACTGCCGCCGCGCGACACTACCGCCCTGGTCCGTGGGGTGCGAGACCGACTTCGGCTGGCCATCGCACTGGGGGAGATTCCCTCCGGGTCCCGACTCAATCAAGTGCAGCTGGCCAAACAACTCGGCGTCAGCCGTATGCCGATCCGGACCGCGACCGCAGAACTGGTGGCCGAAGGACTGCTCGAGGTCGTTCCGGGCGGCGGGGTCGCGGTGCGTCAGTTCACCGAACGCGACCTGCGTGATGTGTTCGAGGTGCGTGGGGCGCTCGAATCCCGTGCGGTACGACACGTCGCCGAGCATCAGCCCGTCTGGGGACTGGCCACCATCGACAAAGTGGTGGAGACGCACAAACCGTTGGTGCCGACCTATGGGCCCGCGCAACTGCTCGCCGCGGACCGCGAGTTCCACATGTCGATTCTCGACGCCACCGAGAATTCGTTCTTCCGGCGTTCGATCATGCCGGTGTGGTCGACGGTCGAGCGGGCGATGGTTCAGGTCCTCCATCTCCAAGAGGTCTTTACCTCCGCCTGGGACGAGCACGAACAGATCGTGCAGGCGATGCGCGCCGGTGACCCGGAGTTGGCCGAGGCCCGATTGCACCAGCACCTCGAGCACGCCGCTTCGGAATTGGCGAAGGTCATGCCCCCGGAGGACCGTGTCGCTGCCGCCGACCAGGGCTGATCGCCGCTCAGAGTAGATACGCGGACTCGACCTCGGCCATCGCGTCGAGGAAGGTCTGGGTCACCGGTGACCAGAGCGGCGACCACCGTCCTGCCGTCAGGTCGCCCCGAAGCTCGGTCACCAGGTCCGCGACGGCTGGTCCGCCGTCGGGCAGGAACCGCACCATGCCCAGCGGCATGCACGTAGCGGCGATCACGGTGCACAGTTGCTTGGCGTCAGCGGTCCGGCCGGCGCGCACCAGCGCCGCGACGTACAGCCGCTGCGCGTGTAACAGGGCACGAGGCCGCGCTTGCCCCTCGAGATCGTCCACCCACTGCCGAGCCCACCGACAGGCGAGTTCCACCTGGTCGGCGGTGGCGGCCGATCGCAACAGGGCGCGGATGAGGGTCGCGTCGCCAATCTGTGCGGTAATCGCCTCGATCCCGTCCAGCGGAGGGCGCGGCCACGGCGGCGCCGCGGCGACGACCGGGGCGTCGACCAGACCCAGCCGCACCATCTCCTGCTCCACCGCCGCCTGCAACCGGCCCAGCTCCATCGAACGGGCTATGCGCGCACCCTCTCTCAGCCGACGCAGCGCCTCGTCCCGATCGCCGCGCAGCGCTTTGATCAGACCCCCGGTCACATACCGGGCGAGCTTGAAGTCGACGATGCCGGCCTCCGCTCCCAGCTCATACCCCTCGTCGAGGAATCGCTCGGCCTCTGCGATGTCACCACGCTCGTATCGGAGCTGACCGAGCAGACTTCCCGCGAGGCGAGCAGGATGCGAATGGATGCCGCCGGCCCGGCGGGCGACGCGGAGTGCTCGCCGAAAATTGTCCTCGGCGCTGTCGAGGTCGAGTTGCTCGTAATCGGTGAGACCGAGACAGCACAACCCATGCACCGCGTTGTACGGACCACGATTGCGTTCGTGATAGGGCTGGGCCCATTGCTGGAAGCGGCGGGCGGCATCGAAGTCGAAATGGTAAATGGCACCGAACGTTGCAACATTCGCGGCGACCGAGGCGACCCAGGGGCGCAGCGTGTCCGGCCGGGTCTGGCAGACCGCGACGAGTTCGTCGAGTCCCTCGATCCGGTCGGCGCGGATCTCAGCTACCCCCGTCACCACCACAGCTTCGGTGCGCAGGTCTGCGATCTGGGATTCGGTGAGCGAGGAGTCGGTCAGTGCAGTCTCGGCGCGGTCGAGTGCCCGGCGCATCTCGGCCGGTCGGTGCAGCAGACTGTTCGCCCAGGCCAGCGCAAGTTGAAGGCGTGGCCGGGTATCGACCATCGCCGGGGGAAGCTTTTCGACCAGTCCCCGGAGAGTGGCGATCTGGGAATCCTCGAGCAGCTCGACGCCGTCGACCTCGATGATCTCCGCTGCGGATTCCGGGTCCCCCGCGGCGAGGAAGTGATTGATCGCCTCATGGAGCGATCGATGATCGCCGAACCACTGTGCCGCAACAGCGTGCAGCCGGCCGAGCCGTCCCGGGTGATCGCGCTCGAGGCGCTGCTGGAGGAATTCGGCGAACAGATGGTGATAGTGGAACCATCGCCCTTCGTCGTCGAGGCGGCGCAGGAACAGATCGCGCCGTTCGATGTCCTCGAGCATCAGCTGTGCGCGACCGGGCCGGGTCTGTGTCAGCTCGGCCGCCAGATCTCCGCTGATCCTGGTCGGCACGGAGGTGGCCAGCATGAACTCGAGCAGATCGGGATGCAGGGCGTCGAGGACGTTCTGGGCGAGGTAGTCGCCGATGGTGCGATGCCTGCCGGACAGGTGGGCGATCAGCTCGGCCGGTTCGTCGCAGTCACGCAGCGACAGGGTGGCCAGATGCAGCGCCGCCACCCAGCCCTCGGTGGCGTTCGTGAGATCGATGACCGCGTCATCGTCGAGGGGAAGGCCGCTGACGTCGCGCAGCAGGGCGCGCGCTTCCTCCTCGTCGAACCGCAGTGCCGTCGAATCGATCTCGACCAGTTCGTCGCGAACCCGCATGCGGCTGGCCGGAATACCGGATTGTGTTCGACTGGTGATGACCGTTTGCAGGTGATGGCAGCCGTGGTCGAGGAGGAACTCCATCGCCGCGACGGTGGATGGGGCGGTGATGCGATGCCAGTCGTCGACGATGAGCACTATCGATTCGCCGTCTGCATGAATCTGGTTGACCAGCTCGGTCAGCACGTACTGTTCGGCGTCGGCGCCGTAGTGCTCGAGGGTCTCGCGCAGCTCCCGGGCCAGGGTGGGACGCGTCTTGCGGAGCGCCTCGATGACATGGGAGAGGAACCACACCAGGTTGTTGTCGTCGTGATCGACGGTGAGCCAGGCGACGGAGGTTCCGCTCTCGGTCAGGAACTCGCCCCACTGCGCGGCAAGGGTGCTCTTTCCGAAGCCCGCCGGTCCGTGGATCACGGTCAGGCGACGGCGACCGCTGGTGCGGAGCAAGTCGATCAACCTCGACCGCTCGACCATCGGGCGTACCGCACGGGGCGGCCGGAAGCGGGTCGCCGGTGCCGGCGGCGGGGTGGTATTGGCTCGCCGGTACGCCCTGTAGGGGGAGGTCGCGTCGCCGCCGGTCGATCCTCGGGTGACGTGCGGGTCGTCGGGATCGACCGCCAGCGCCATGTCGTCGACCGGCAACCCGTGACGACTCTGGGTGCGGCGGAGGAGTTCGCCGAACGCGGCGGCCGTGGGCGGCCGCATCGACCCGTCGCGGGCCATTGCGCATTCGATGCAGTCACGGACGTCGCCGGGGATGTCGTGTCCGTGCAAATCGGGAAGAGGGTCGGTGGTGGTACGCGCCAGCTGGGCGAGCAGGTGCTCACCGCCGCGGCGTTCGAAGGCGGCATGACCGGTCAGGGCGCAGAACAAGGTCGCGCCGAGCCCGTACACATCGGACTCGGGTGAGGCGGGGGCGCCGCTGAGCACTTCCGGTGCGGTGTAGGCGGGAGAGCCGGCGATCACCCCGGTGGTGGTTTCGAAACCCCCGGTGATGTGTGCGACACCGAAATCGGTCAGTTGAGGCTCGCCGTACTCGGTGAGCAGGATATTCGCCGGTGTGACATCGCGGTGCAATGTCCCGGCCCGGTGGGAGGTCTCGAGGGCGCCGGCCATCTTCACCCCGAGCGCAACAACCTCGGCCCATGGCAGCGGGCCGTGGGCGCGGATCCGGCCGTCGAGGGAATCATGCCCGAGGTACTGCAGCACGATGAACGGGCGACCGCTGGCGAGGACTCCGGCCTGGAAGACGTTCACGATGTGCGGGTGCCCCGATACCCGCCCCATCGCTCGTTGCTCGCGCAGGAATCGTTCCCGGGTGACCGCGTCCAGCGTCGTGGTCAACACCTTGACCGCGACGACCCGATCGAGCCGAGGTTGACGACACCGGAACACGGCCCCGAATCCACCGCTGCCGATCGCCTGCGCATCGTGGAGGCCGGCGTCTCGCAACTCGACAATCAGAGCGCCTACCCGGTCATCTCCGGTAGCGGTGGGATCGTCGGCGGCCATGCTGGGCCCCGTACTCCGGTGGATTCGTCCGTATCGGTGCGTTCATCCGGTCACCTCTCGGCTGTCCTCATCGAGGGTAATCCTGGAAGCGCAGATCGGTGTGAACACCGACCCATCCGATGCAGCGAAGGGGCACCGGCACCTAGCTCCCGCCGTTCCGGCGCCGCTGCTTTCGGTGTAGGCGGGCCCGTTCGGGGGCGGAGGTGCCACCCCAGACCCCGTGCGACTCGCCGACGCGGAGTGCATGGTCACGGCATCGTTCCCGGACCGGGCATTCCCCGCAGATGGCTCGCGCCCTGCGCTCGCGCCGGATCCGCGCGCCCCTCGTTTCGCTGTCGGTGCCGAAAAACGTCTCGGTTCCCAGTGACCGACAGCGGGCACGCAGTTGCCAGTCCCACTGGTCGGTGCACGCGCGGAGGGATCCGCGGCCCTCACCGGCTCCCGCATGTGTTGTTCTCACCTGTCGCACCACCCTCCGGGATTACTGCGTGGCCTTACACGGCCGCGTCGGCCCGGGCGTGGACAGCGGCATGGGTCCGCCGCGCGGTCAGGTATCCGTCGGCGTTGGCCCGAATGTGATCGACTTCCGCCTCGGTGAGTTCGCGGCGCACCTTGGCGGGAACACCGGCGACCAGCGAGCGCGGTGGCACGACCATCTTCTCGGGTATCAGCGCGCCGGCGGCCACGAGGCTGTCGCGGCCGATCTCGGCGCCGTTGAGGACCGTCGCGCCCATCCCGATGAGAACGTTGTCGCCGATGCTGCAGCCGTGGAGGGTGGCATTGTGTCCGACGGACACGCCGGAGCCGATGGTGGCCGGGCTCCCGGGATCGGCGTGCACGACGCAACCGTCTTGGATGTTGGTACGGTCGCCGATGGTGATCGTCGTGGTGTCGGCGCGGATGACGGCGTTGTACCAGATACCGACCTCGCAACCGATGGTGGCAGCGCCGATCACGGCTGCGGACGGTGCGATCCAGGACTGTTCACCGATCTCGGGAACGGCGGAGTCGATTGCCAGAATCATCAATTCACGGCCTTTCGGTTGTGGGGTAGGTAGGTGCCGCATACTGCGGACGGATCGAGGATGCTCGGGTCGTGTACGGCGTGGACGATGGTTGCCGTCGCCGGCACGGCCGCCGGCAATGCCCGTGGCACTCACGAGACCGCCCGGGGCCGCGCGGGAGGCCACGAGCGGGCGTGGAGTTGGCTGCGGATCGTGCGTTTGACGACCTTGCCGTAGCCGGATTTGGGCAGCTCGTCCCAGAGCAGAAAGTGCCGGGGCAGTTTGTACCGGGCCAGCCGCGGTTCGAGCCATCGACGTAACTCGTCCGGGTCGAGGCAGGCTCCGGGGACCGGCACGCAGATCGCGACGCCCACCTCACCCCACACCGGATCGGGCATCCCGAGAACCGCGGCCTCCGAGACGTCGGGGTGCTCGAGCAGTTTCTCCTCGATGTCGCGCGGGTAGATGTTCGAGCCCCCGCAGATGTACATGTCCGAGGCGCGTCCGGTCACGTACAAGAAGCCGTGATCGTCGAGGATCCCGAGGTCGCCGGTGCGGAACCAGCCGTCCCGGAATGCGGCGGCGTCGGCGGCGTCGTTGTTGAGATATCCGGCGAACACCGCCGGTCCCGCGACGCAGATCTCGCCCTGCCGGCCGGCGGGGAGTTCGTGACCGGTCTCGTCCTGAATGCTGACCTGCATGCCGGTGCGGGGATATCCGCACGTGCCGATCTCGACCCCGTCCGGGCTGGGGTGGTCGTGCAGCCGGGGCGGTAGGACGGTGATGTTTCCGGTGACCTCGCCGAGCCCGTAGTACTGGACGAGAACGTCGCCAAGGACACGGCGGGCATGCTGCTGGTCCGCGGCATACATCGGGGCGCCGGCATAGATCACGTGCCGCAGGCTGGAATGGTCGCGCACCCCGGCATCGGGGTGTTCGGCGAGTAGCTTCAAGATGGTCGGCACGGTGAACATGTTGCTCACCCGCTCGCGCTCGACGAGCTCCCACACCTCGGACCCGTCGAGCGTGCCCGACCGGGTCAGCACCGTGGCGGCGCCCACGGCGACCTGCGGCAGGACATGGGTGCCGGCACCGTGCGAGAGCGGAGCCACCACGAGCGACACATCCCGCTCGGTCAGGGCCGGCATCAGGTCACAGAGGTGATTGGTCAGTACGAATCCCATCTGGTCATGGGTGAGGATCGCCGCCTTGGGGGCGCCGCTGGTGCCGGAGGTGAAGAAGTACCACGCCGGGGCACCGACACGGACCGGCGCATCGGTGTACGGGATGGGTGATCCGGCCGCGGCGACGCCGTCCTCGTCCGTCGGATCGGCGCCGATCCACAGGATCCCGGCGGGCAGGGGGATCTCCGCGGTCACCGCGGACGCATGCTCGGGGAAGTCTCGGTGGCACACCAGCGCGACCGGCCGGCAGGTGCGCGCGATTCCGGCCACATCGGCCGGTGTCACCCGCACATTGGTGGGGGCCAACACCGCGCCCACCCGCCACACCGCGAACATCGTCTGGACATACTCGAGGTGGTTGGTGCTGTGGACGAGCACGCACTGTCCGGGACGCACCCCGCGCTCGTGCAGCAGGTGCGCGAGCGCGCCGACCGCGTCGTCGAGTTCGCGCCAACTCCACCGAACTGGGCCACTGACCAGTGCGGTCGATTCCGGCAACCGGCGTGCGGTCTTGGTCAACGTGTGCGCGAGGTTGACCGCGCGAGTCGCACGCGGGCTCACCGGGTCTGCTCCAGAACCGTCGCGTAGTTGGTCACGGCTGCACCGCCCATGTTGAACACCGCTGCCCGCCGCACCGTCGGCAACTGCATCTGCCCGGCCTCACCGGTGAGCTGCATCGCCGCCAACACGTGCTGGGACACACCGGTAGCGCCGATCGGGTGCCCCTTCGACTTCAATCCTCCCGAGACGTTCGTCGGCAAGGCCCCGGTGCGCTCGGTGATGCCGGCATCGATGACCAGCCCGCCCTTGCCCTGCTCGGCCAGCCCGAACGCTTCGTACTGCATCAGTTCGGCCTGGGTGAAGCAGTCGTGGGTTTCGAGGAGATCGAGGTCCTCCCGCGAGATCCGGGCCTCGTCGAGTGCACCGCGGAACGCCGCCTGCGCCCCGGCGAAGAACAACGGGTCCCGCCGCCGTGCCAACGGGAGCGGGTCGTTGGCCTGTGCCCGTCCACGCACCGACACCGATCGTCGCGCGGCCCGGGCCACCTCGGGGGAGGCGACCACCAACGCGGCGGCCCCGTCGGACACGAGCGAGCAGTCGGTGCGCAGCAAGGGTCCGGCGACCACGGGGTTGCGCGTGCTCGGTGCCGCGCAGAACTCGTATCCGAGGTCTTTCCTGATGTGTGCGTAGGGGTTTCGTACGCCATTGCCGTGGTTCTTCGCGGCGATCCGGGCGAGGGAATCGTGCTGGTCGCCGTAGCGCCGCCCGTATTCTTCGGCGAGCCGACCGAAAATCCCGGCGAAGCTTCCCGCTCCGGCCTCGGTCCGGCGATGTGCCGCGCCGAGCAGGATGTCCCCGACATCGGCGCCGAGCACACCGGTCATCTTCTCGGCGCCGATCACCAGCGCCACCCGAGCACGGCCGGACTGGATGTGATCGAGAGCGGCGAACAATGCGGCACTTCCTGTGGCGCAGGCATTTTCGACGCGTGTCGATCGAGTCCGGGCAAGTTCGGGGTGACCGACCCCGACGAGGGCGGCCTCGAAACTCTGCGGCGAGAACCCGTTGTTGAACACGCCGACGTAGATGGCATCGACATCCCGGGGCTCGACACCTGCGTCGTCGAGCGCGGCGACCGCTACCTCGGCGATCAATTCTTCGACGTCCGGCAGGTCGAGCTTCCCGAAGGGGGTGTGCGACCAGCCGACGATGGAGGGCATATCTGGCATTGGTTCGAACGCCTCCGCAGTGGGGGTAGGTGGAATCGAGTGTCTGCCGACCACGAGCGCCGCCACGACCGCCCTTGCCGGGAATCGACTGCGGGCTCCTGCCTCTCGGGACGGGAACACCGTTGCGGAGCTGACCTCGGGTTTGGTCGCCTCAGGAACCGAGTCGACCTACCCGGAGCATTGGTGGGCACGGGTGCCGAGCGGGGCGATGGAACCCCAAACCGGCGGGACCCTGATTTCGGCGGGACACCGGCCATCCGGGACGGGAGGCTTCGACAATGCGGGGACAACTCGGTGGCCCCTGCGCTCCGACGCGGGCATACGCGATCCCGCACGGGCCTCAGCTCACAGTTCGAGGACGAGCCGGCTGCACTTGGACCGCGAGCAGCACAGCATCATGACCTCGTTGGACTCCTTCTCCTGCTCGGTGAGGTAGGAGTCGCGGTGATCGGGTGTGCCCTCGAGGACCACGGTCTCGCAGGTGCCGCAGGTGCCCTCACGGCAGGAGGTGGGAACGTGGACACCGGCGGCCTCGAGCGCGTCCACGATGGACTCCTCCGCCCCGACCGTGACGACGATGCCGCTCTCGTCCAGTTCGACCTCGAAGGAGGTGTTCGGCCCGTCGAGGGCGCCGGCCTTCGGTCGGAACCGTTCCACGTGCAATGATCCCGAGGGCCAGCCGTGGCACCGTTCCTCGACGGCGTCGAGGAGTACGCCCGGGCCGCAGCAGTAGACGGCCACGTTGTCACGAGGTTCGCCGAGGAGTGCTTCGAGGTCGATGATGCCGCAGTTGTCCTGGGGCCAAAACGTCACCTTGTCCCCGTGCTCGGCGAGGGCCTCGGTGAACGCCATCGAGGTCTGTGTGCGCCCGCCGTACACCAGTCGCCACGGTGTCCGCGCGGCTTCACACCGGGCGATCATGGGCAGAATCGGGGTGATCCCGATCCCGCCGGCGATGAACAGGTACTCGGTCTCCTCGACCAGGGGAAAATTGTTGCGCGGGCCCCGCACCCGAAGACGGTCACCGACCGCGAGGCGGTCGTGCACCCATTCGGACCCGCCACGGCTCTCCGGTTCCCGCAGCACGGCAACGCGCCAGGTGCCGTGGTCGTCGGGATCACCACACAGTGAGTACTGGCGTTCGAGTTCGGGGGACAGGAGCAGATCGATGTGCGCCCCGGGCTCCCATCGCGGCATCTTGTCGCCATCGGCGGGCGCGAGTTCGATGGAACGGACTCCGTGTGCTTCGTTGGTGACGCTGACGATGATCGCCTCGAGTTCGGTGACGTCACCGCTATGGACATGTGTTTTCACTGGTGCCATCCCTGCAAGAGAATCGACTTGGGCATCTGGCCGACCACATCGGTGATCGTCGTTGTCGCCGTCGGCAACGAGTCCGTGACGACAGTCGCGGTGGGCCGGACCGGTGAGGTGATCGGAGATCGAGTCACCGGCCCGGCCCACGACGAGTGTTCGGGCAGCTACGCCGTCGTGGCGGGCTGGGTGTCCGCGCACGGTGTCGCGGTGGGCCGGTTGCGCTGAGTGCCGGCACGCCGACGGCTGGTGTCGACGACGACGACGTCACCTTCGATGGACACGGCGTACCCCTCCATCACGTGCGGTCCCTGCTGCACCCCGCCGTCGGGATCGACCACATCCTCCGGAGCGCCGGGCATGACCTCCACCTCGTACTTGCGTACCTTGGTGTTGCGCGGGTCGTACCAGGACTGGCCGGTGCGGATGTCGAACTCCCACTGGTGCCAGGGGCACCGCAAGGACTTCCCGCGCTGGTATTCGATGGTCTGGTCGGGACCCTCCGCGGCCGAGACACCGAAGATGGTGCCGTGTTCGCACAACGCGGCGCCGGCGTGCGGGCACTGGTTCAACAACGCGAAGTACTCGCCGTCGAGGTTGAACACGCCGATAGAGCGGCCTTCCAGTTCGATGATCTTTCGCTGGCCCGGCTCGATCTCGGTCGCGTCGGCCACTATGTATTTCGTCATTACTCTGTCACCTCGAGGCCGAAGAATTTCTGGCCGTTTGTGCGAAGGATCTTGTCCCGCAGATCCTTGGGGAAGCTCGGGGGGAACACCGTTTCCGGCGAATCGAAATCGAAGTGCGGGTAGTCGGACGCGTACAGGACGTTGTCCGCGCAGAATTCTTCGACCATCTCGGCCAGGTGCGCCGGGTTGTCCGGCTCGTCGATCGGCTGAGTGGAGGCCCAGATGTGGTCCTGGATGTACTCCGACGGTTTGCGCTGCAGGTCGGCGACCTCGCTGCGCAGTGTTTTCCAGTGGTACTCGAGCCGCTGCAGCAGCGACGCGAAGTGGACCACGTTGCCTTCGACGAACATGATCTTCAGGTCCGGGAACCGGTCGAAGGTGCCCGTCAGGATCAGGCTCAAGACCTGGGACTGGAAGCTCTGCACGTGACCGACGTGGTATTCGGTGTGGTACGAGGTCCAGCCGGTACCGGTGTTGGCGTGACCGCCGCCGGTGGACAGGTGGAACTGGAACGGCAGTCCGGCTTCGACCGCGGCTTCGTAGAGCGGCCAGTAGCGGCGACTGCCGAGCGGTTCGAGCGTCTTGCTCAGGCCGAGGATGGAGACGACGCCGGGGTCGGAACCGACCCGCTTGATCTCCTGGATCGCGAACTCGGGGCAGTCGAGTGTGACCGGAATGGCCGCGCGCAGACGCGGCTCCGGGTACACCAGGTGCTCGAGCTGCCAGTCGTTGATCGCGCTGCACAACGCGGCACCGAGCTCGGGGTTCAGTGCCTGGCTGGCCGGGTTGAGGGTCTGACCGCCGGGCGCCAGGCACTGCAGGACACCGAGCTGAACGTCGTGCAGGTCCAGCAGCTGCTTTTGGATGAGCCCGAGGTCCGAACCCGGGTATCCCGAATCGGGCCAGGCGTCGGCGCGCATCGCGCCGCCGTACATCTGCGGGTACTCGCCGATGGACTGGAGACCGTTGGTGGTGCGCACTCCGTACTCGCGGATGTGATCGCGCCACTTCTTGGGCAGGTAGGTGTTGATCAGACCGTCCCGGGGCACCGGGTGGATGTCGACGTCGATGACTCCGGTGTCGACCACAGGAGCGCTCAAGGAGCCGGCTGCGTGCTCGATGGTGGTCATATCTATTCCGCCTTTCCCGAGGTGGTGGGTACTACGAGGTTGTAGAGATCTGCGGCGTTCTGTCGGTAGATGCGGTCGAGCAGCGCACCGTCGTGGGTTCCGCTTTCGATGTCACGCGGCCCGGAGTGGTGGTTGTGCGGGTAGTCGCTCGAGTACACGAGCATCTGATCCGAACCCATCCGATCGACGATGCTGTCGAGACGGCCCGGCTCCTCGGCACCATCGGAGGGGGCGGTGGTGAAGCGGACGTGCTCACGGATCAGCTCCGACGGAAGTCGGTCCACCCAGGGCAGGTCGGGGCGGTAACTCTTCCACAGTTTGTCGAACTTCCACAGGAACGGCGGAAGCCAGTTGAAGCCGACCTCGGTCACGACGATCTTGGTGGCCGGGAACTTCTGCAGGATGCCCTCGGAGACGATCGAGCAGAGCTGGGCCTCGAGGTTGGCCTGTTGCCCCACGTACCACTCCAGGTAGGTCGTCGGCCAACCGACCGAGGTCGGCGCCTGCCGGAAGACGCCGCCGATGTGGATGGCGACGGGCAGGCCGGCCTTCTCGGCGGCTTCCCAGATCGGCCAGTTGCTCTCGCGACCGAGCAGAGTCTCCGACTGCCCGAGGAGCAGTACCTGCACGAATCGGTCGTCCTGGGCCGCCCAGTACGCGATCTCGTCAGCGGCGGCGCGGGGGGTTCCCATCGGCACGACGATCGAGGCCCGCAACCGCGGATCGTGGTCGAGCCAGTCCCGTGCGATCCACGTGTTCAGCGCCCGTGCATGGGCCGCCTCGCGTCGTGGCTGATGGATCTGCTGGACCGCGTACAGGCAGTTCAGGATCGCGAAATCCGTGAACCCGTCGGCGAACACATCCTTGACCAGGCCCTCGACCGTGGTAGCCGCGCGTCCTTCCTTGTCCTGCGTGGCGTCGGGGCGCTGCGCGATGGCGGAACCGCGCGGATGGTAGTTGGGTTCGTAGGTCGGGGACAGTGCCGCGACGAGCTGGTCGCCCCAGTACTCGTCCAAGTAGGGGAGGAGCGCGGTCGACGAGGAGAGAATGGGGTGCACGTCGCAGTCCACCACTGCTGGTCGGACGGACTGTGTCACGGTGTGGGCATTCTCGGCTACAACGTTTGCAACCATGGTTTTGACGCCACCTAACCTTTCCGATGGCTCGCGAAGGCACGCGAGGTTGAACTGGGGCCGGCTACAGGGCTGAATTTGTGCCGGGAACTGTGGGGCATGAGCCCGTGGAAGAGAATGTCCGTCTTCCACGGCTGGAGTGAGTCGGCTACGAGAGCGCCAATTATGTTTCGCCGCTTTCGGATACGGGGTTCGTCGTCAGTTCCGGATCGAGTCGGCTACCGTGCCTCTCGGACCAAGACCTTCTGTTCATCCACTCACCTGTCGGTGTGCTTCATTGACGTGTTCCGTAAGGATTGTTAGCCTCATCACTACGTGGATCCAGGGTCCAGGATACACACACCATCGAACTTTCGACAAGACGCGGGGGCGACCGCGCCGAGGACGAAGACGCAACGGGCAACCGCCCTGAGGAGTTGATCTTTCGTGCCAGAACTCGACCAAAAGTCGGTAGAAAAACCGGTAGCCTCGCCCGTAGTGGCTGGATCTACCGCGTCGCACTCGGCGAAGAAGACGAGCCTGCGTCGCGTGGCCGCAGCCAGCTCGATCGGAACCACGATCGAGTACTACGACTTCTTCATCTACGGGACCGCCTCAGCGCTGGTGTTCCCGGCCTTCTTCTTCCCGGGCGCGGACCCGGCCATCGGGACCATTGCCTCCTTTGCGACCTTCGCGGTGGCGTTCTTCGCCCGACCGGTGGGAGCAATCCTCTTCGGACACTTCGGAGACAGGGTCGGGCGCAAACGCACCCTGGTCTGGACGTTGCTCATCATGGGTTTCGCCACCGTCGGCATCGGTTTCATGCCCGGTTACGACGTCGGAGTCTTCGGCTTCTTCGAAGGTGGCATCGGAATCTGGGCCCCCATAATCCTGGTAGCCATGCGTTTCCTGCAGGGCTTCGCCGTCGGTGGCGAGTGGGCCGGCGCGACACTGCTCACCGCCGAGTACGCCCCCGAGGGCAAACGTGGGAAAATGGCGATGTATCCGCAGCTGGGCCCGGCATTCGCCTTCTTCCTCGCGAGCGGAACCTTCTTCATCGCCTCGATCACCATCGGCGCCACCAGCTCGGCCTTCCTCACCTATGGCTGGAGGATTCCGTTCATCGCCTCGATGCTGCTCATCGCCGTCGGCATGTGGGTGCGATTGGCGGTCGAGGAAACTCCGGTGTTCAAGGACCAGCAGAAGCAGCAGCAGGCGCAGGCCGCTGCCACCACCGGCCACCACAAACTGCCGTTCGTCGAGGTCATCCGCGTCCAATGGAAGGAAATCGTGATCGCGGCGGGGGCGATGGCGACCCTGTTCTCGCTCTTCTACATGGGCACCGCATTCCTGACCAGCTACGGCACCGGCCATCTGGGCTTCAGTCGCACGATGATCCTCGGGATGGGGATGATCGCCTCGGTCGTCTTCGGACTGGCCACCGCAGCGGCGGCAATCCTGTCCGACCGGATCGGGCGCCGCAAGATCATCCTGGCGGCGGTGGCAACCGCAGTGCCGTGGACGCTGATCTTGTTCCCGCTCCTCGACACCGGCTCGCCGATCGCGTTCCTCATCGCCGTCACCGGCACGCTGGTCCTCTACGGCGTCGCCTACGGACCCACCGGAGCGCTGTTGCCGGAAATGTTCCGGGCCCGGTTTCGATACACCGGGGCGGGCCTGAGCTACAACCTCGCCGGCATCCTCGGTGGCGCGATACCGCCGCTGCTCGCCGCCCAAATCGTCTCGACCCACGCAAGTATCTGGGTGGGCGTGATGCTCGCGGCGCTGTCGGCGATCTCCGTGGCCTGCGCCAGCGCCATTTCCGAAACCAAGGACCGCGACATCGAGGCGGGCCTCGTACCCGAGGACTGACCCACACGGCGGACACGACCGTCGACGCCTACAACTGAATATCGGCGCGAAAGCCCGGGGCCGAGCGGTTGGCCCCGGGCATTCGCGCCGGCTCGGTGGGGAAGCTCGCCGAGCGGACGGGCTCGACAACCAGTGCAGCCCTGGTCCGTCACAGCGGAGGAGCAGACTGTGGATTGACTACACCTCGTCTTCCCGTTAGCGTGGAAATCTCTGGATCCAGGATTCACTGCTATCCAAGAATTCGGACGTAGATGCCTGAATGAATTGACTGCGGTGTCAAACGCCGCTTCGCTCAGGGCCCGCGAGGAACTCGCCAAATGATGTCGATGGCATACGGCACCGCGATATTCATCTCTGTACCTCGCCGAGTAAGCGGGGACGTGCCGCAGGACTTTCCTGGCTTTCCCGGCCCGGCTTCATCGAACTCCCACTAGGAAGTCGCCATGATCGGTATGTCATCTCCCACCGCCATCCAACACAGATGCAGCTCACCGGCACCCAAACTGTCCGGGCGCGAACGGGCATATCGATACGTGCGAGACGAGGTGCTGCGCTATCCGGAATCGACAGGAACATTTCTCAACGAGCAGGCCCTCGGAACGCTCCTGGGTATCTCCCGGACACCGGTCCGGGAAGCTTTGCTACAACTGCAAGCCGAGGGATTCGTCGAAGCAATTCCCAAACGAGGAGTCTACGTCGCGCCAATCGAACGAACACCGCGCCATCGTCGATGCCCTCACCAACGGCGACGAGACACGGGCGCACAACGCAATCCAGACGCACCTCGACTCCATCCAACACACATTCTTGCGCGCTTGACGACGAAGCGGACGATTCCTTGCGGCACGAACCCGGCCGCAAAACCTGTCCGCCCCAAGCGCCGCTGACGCCGCCCTCCGTTCGCCCGCGGAGGGCGGCTCCCTATCCCCGCCCGACCCGGGGCGCCACCTGACACGAGATCGACGACAGAGAGAACGAGAAGGTCTCCATGAACATCACCGACACACCTCCAACACGGCGTCACCGGGTCGTCGTCATCGGATCCGGATTCGGTGGCCTCTTCGCCACAAAGGCTCTACGCCGGGCAAATGTCGACGTGACAGTCATCGACCGCACCACCCATCACCTCTTCCAACCCTTGCTCTACCAAGTGGCCACCGGGATCCTCTCAGAGGGGGAAATCGCCCCGTCCACCCGGATAATCCTGAGGAAACACACCAACACCACAGTCCGACTAGGTGAAGTCACCAGAATCGACCTCCTCGGCCGCACCGTCACCTCCACAGATCAAGGAAAAACGACGCTCACCGGCTACGACAGCCTCATCGTGTCTGCCGGCGCGCAACAGTCGTATTTCGGCAACGATCACTTCGCCGAACACGCGCCAGGGATGAAGACCATCGACGACGCCCTCGAGCTGAGAGGCAGGATCCTCGGTGCATTCGAGTCCGCCGAATCGACCACCGACCCTGCCGAACGGGAAAGACTGCTCACCTTCGTCGTCATCGGTGCGGGCCCCACGGGAGTCGAAATGGCAGGTCAAATCGCTGAGCTGGCTCACCTCACCCTCGTCGGCGCCTACCGCAACATCGATACCCGCGATAGCCGGATCATCCTGCTCGACGCCGCACCGTCCGCTCTGGGTCCCTTTGGACCGAACCTTGGTCACCGGGCAACCCGAACGCTCGCCACGATCGGTGTAGACGTGCAACTCGGGGCTGCAGTGACCGGAGTCGATCGGCACGGCCTCACCGTTCGACACGCAGACGGAACCGAACGAAGAATCAATGCAGTCTGCAAGGTCTGGTCCGCCGGCGTAGCAGCGAGCCCACTTGCCAGACAACTCGCCGCTCAAACCGGCTCCACCCTCGACAGAGCGGGCCGCATCAACGTCAACGAAGACTATTCCCTGCCAGGCCACCGAGGCGTTTTCGTCATCGGCGACATGGCCACGCGAGGCGGCCTACCCGGTGTCGCCCAGGTCGCCATCCAGGGCGGGCGGTATGTCGCCCGCCAGATCAAGGCCGATGTAACCGCCACCGAGAAGAGCAGCCCGCAGCCGAAACGACCGCCCTTCATCTACAAGGACAAAGGATCAATGGCGACGATTTCCCGCTTTCATGCCGTCGCCAAAATCGGAGGACTGCAATTGACGGGCCTGATCGCCTGGATTCTGTGGCTCGCGGTCCACGTGGCGTACATCGTTGGGTTCCGCAGCCGGCTGACAACCCTGCTGTCGTGGACATGGACCTTCCTGGGCTCCTCGCGAGGGCAACTGACGATCACTCAGCAACAGGTCGCCGCGCGAAATGCCCTCGGACGACTCCACCGGATCCGGCACGACGAACGTGTGAACTACGAGGTGGTCACCCGTGCAGGCTGATACGCACCACATGTCGCAGGCAAGCCGAGTTATCGCGTTCATATTGAAGTGGCAGGGTTGGCAGGCCTGGATGATAGATGTCGACCCTAATAATGTGTCTCGAGTATCCCACGGCCGTTGTGTAAAGGGGCGGAGCATTCACGCGGACTAAACCCGATTCCCGCTTAATGTTGTTGCACAACAATGTATTTAGAAACTCTGCGATCAGCGGCTCCTGCAATGTGGCCCGCGCTGCCTCAAGAGTGATACGAGGTAATCCTGATCCGATTGCCCGTGGGGTCGGTGATTACATCGGCCAACGTAAGCCCCTCGTTGTCTTTGACGGAGATATCAAAAGGCAAGTACATCAAAGTGATCCGCCGTTGCAGGCGGTTTCGTCGCATGTGCGGCCGAGTCGGCGCTGTAAGAGCCCGAAGGCCGGGCACGGTCCATGGGCCCGATCTCCCCGTCGAGAACGATGCACCCTCCCCCGTCCCGAACGCCCGTCGACAGAGCCTCGGCGACCACCGGGTAGAAGACGGTCACGATGTCAAGATTTCGCGTCCACAATTCCGGCTCGCGACCGCCGCCGACGGAGGCCAGGATCCGGCAGCCGTCGTGCTTTATCTCGAAGCTCCACGGACGGTCCGGCCGTCGCGAGCATCGGCCGCGATCAACCGGCTCATACCCGCGTGTCCGTCCGGTGACACGGGATTGTCCTCGGTGTGGCGCTGTGACCTGGGTCGAGGAATTTTGATTGGCGGGATTCGGTTGTGCCTGTCAGCGTTTCGGGGGTTGGTGACATGGCCGCCGTGCGCAGTGTGCCAGTGAATCTTGCTTGAACCGGCGGGCGCTGCCGTCTGCTCATGCACCGTCGCTTGATCGGAGAATCTCTCGAACGCCATGACGCACACCCCTCCTATCTCGTCGCTGCGGTCCACTACTCCACAGCCGCCGTCGACACCGACATCTCATCCATACACAAGAACTTTTCGGACGGATGGCCGTAGGTCCAGGAGACCGTCAGCGCGACTGGATGCCTGGAAGGGCCGACGGAGGGTCGCCCGCAGTGATCGTCGGACGATCCACGTGCAGGTAGCGAGTCCACCAAGCGGCTCCTGACGATGGGAGGTGCGACCGAGTACACCCGTCGCTGGTGGGTGCAGGGGCGATGGTTGACGTGCCCGGGAGTGAACGGTCGCAGGACGCGGCGCAACGTCGATGGGATATTCGGTTGGTCGAACACCGTGGGCATGGTGCCGGGCCGCAGCAACGCCATCTTGTCGATGCGATTGACGCCGGCGACCATGCCCACGATCAGAGAGTCCACCTTCGGGCCAGGATTGCCGCTCTTTCGGTGGGCAGCGTCAGATGCTTGCAGGCCAAGAGCTTGAGGCAATACCGCCGCGCCGACCCGATCGGCGGACCAGTCTGGCCAGGAAAGGGGATTGTGGTCGTCGAGTACCGTGGGTTTCGCTATTCCTACCCACAAACCACCTCGGAACATTGGTGGTACAGGCTCAGGCGGATAAGTCCCGGTCCGGGACGGCCGCGTCGAGAATGTCAACTACCCATTCGCATGTGCACACGACGCCTTCGGTATATCCGCCTCCGTCGTCGTGTTCGACCGTGTGCATTCGTACCCAATTGCCTTGCGAAGCTGCCGCACGCGCGACCTCGAGTGCGGCAGCGACGGGGTTGCCCGTCGTCGATTCCTGACTGGTCCAAGTTTGCAGGACTGGAATTCCCTGTGGAAGCGGCCATGCTCGTGGTGCGAGTGTCGCCGGCACATACGAGTCATGTTTGCAGAAATGGGCCGTCCACTCGATGGAACCGTCGTCGACGCGTTCGCTGGCCACGCGGACACCCAGTCCGATGGTGTACGCAGCTTCCAGTTGCTCGAGGAAATTGGGTGAGTCCAGCCCGTAGTACAGCTCTCGCACAAGTTCTTTCCGTGCGCTGCTGTCACCGGCCTCGGCTTCGGCCTCACGGAGAGTGTGGCCGCGGAGGTAGCTGTGCACCGCCATGCTCACCGGGGCGGGCATTTTGCCTAGAACATTGTCGAGCCCGACCTCTGATCGCGTTGCAAGGTAGTCGTTCAGGGCGCCGACAAGCGGCTCGGTGAGCGCTTGATCGCGTGAACCGACAGTGGTCACAACCTCGATCTTGTCGGCATGGCTGATGAGGGCGAAGATCCGACATTTGCCTGCGCTGTCATACGAAACGAACCGTTCAACGGTCATGTCTCTCCTCGGAGGTAGGCGGCGGCCACTCTGCTGTTCGTGACCGCCGAATCGAAGTCAGGAGAACTTGTCGGTCGAGTTGCAGACCCGATCGCATCGTTCAAATCGCTGTCAGCCTGGGTTCTTGCCCGGCTGCGTCGCAGACGCAATACTGCCATGGCTGCGGCGGATATGTCCCAAGGTTCGGCGTGCGAGCCGCCACCGTGGCTGTGTGCACGGTGGGTCACTCGACGTCGAGCAGAGCGGGTCGACTGTGACCGGGCCGTCGCCCTTCCTGTGACACGATCAAGAATTGTCGGAGCCTTCAGCTAGCGTCCTCGGCGTGAGCAGTGAGGGTGGGGCCTTCGACGGTGAGACCACCGGCGTCCGAAACGGCTCCGCGGGGCGGCGAGTTGCCGTCGACGGTCTCCCTGCTGTGCCCGAAACCGGACCCTCCGATGAAAACACGTGGAAGCCAGATCAGCAGGATGCGATCGGGTTTGCTCAACGCGTCAAGGCACTTGCGACAACTGCACCTCTCCACGAACTCGAGGCCCGCAAGGCACAAGTGCAGACGGCCGACTACACCGTCTACCAAATGTCTGAACTCGCGCTGCATACTATTGACCTGGTCACGATCGCGATGGACTTCGATACTGGGGCGAAACCAGATCAGGTCTTGACCGACCTCGCCCGGCGCGTGGCAGCCCACGCTCCCGATCGCAATGAAGTGGAACATCAGCGAGTTGCGCGCTGGGTGCTGGAGAACCTGCTCAACGTCGGCTCGGCTGACCGCGGCTTCCGCACCATCTACGGCGTGTCCGGCCCCGACGGCTACGCTCGCCGCAGATTCGACTTCAAGCTCTTGGAGGAAACCCTCGGTCCGGACGGCGACCTGTATCTGCGCGCGTCCAACGAGGCCGTAAACGTGCTCGTCGGAGCGCTGGAGATCGACCTCGAGGCCGCCCACATCGCTGCTGACGTTCGTCTCGACATCCTTATCAAACGAGGCCGGCTCGCCGAGGCGCAGGCGGCCGCGCAGAACGCTCGCTATCGCACCATCCAGTATGGCGAGATGCTGCGCCAACGACTCGAAGCGACCAGCCGCGACGTGCGGAATGTCGATTGGGCAGTCGAGATGCCAGAGTTCATCGAAGGCGCACTAAGTCATATCGAGGACCGTTACCGCGCCGAAAATGCGATTCTCGTAAACATCACCGAGGTGCGCGACAACGCCGACACCCCCGCCCGCAAAGCGCAGGCAGCCACCCTCGTCCACGTCGTCCGCGACTGCCTGCGTCGCCACGATCAGCTCCAGGCTGCCCTCGAGAGCGCCGGTCGCCGATTCAGGGCGGAGCAGGACCGGCAGACGTTCACCCACACCTATTCACCCGCGTCCTTGGACCTCCACTCTCAGTTGCTCACACCGGTTCTCTCGTGCTCCGTCACGGACGCTGACAACGCACTTCTCCGGTTCTTCAGCCCCGCAGCCGGTCTCGTCGTACCGCATGCAGTGCGCCTGGCTGATCTGTTCGACAACCTCGTCACCCCGCCGACCGAGCGAGACGCACTCGGTGCCGTCCTCGACGAGCCAGACCTGAGCAGCGGTGAGGAATCCCCGCAATTCCCCGACGCCAGCTATCGTCATCTGGCCCAGCTACTCGACCTCGACCCTGAGACACCGCAGAGGCTCTCAGGGCTTCTGGCCGACGCGCGTACCCGTCAGCAAGATGACCCCGAAGCCGATGACCTACCCCTGCTCGTCGTCGTCCGCGTCCTGGCGCTCGCAGCCCAGGAGATCGCCGCCGCCCGACGTCATCGCGATCCGAGTGTTCTGATGGCGATCGATGACGGCACACCACTGCAAGACCCCAACTTCGCCGGCGCCGACCTCCTCGTTGGTCGCGCCGCCCTGCTTGATGCTGCCGACCTCACGATCGCGGACGCTGACACTCACCCGAACGGCCCGGGCGCCGACGATTTGCCGCCCATTGCCGCAACCGCCGCGGCCGACACGGTGCCGCAGGCATCGTCATCGGGCGACGGGGACAACGAGACCGACACCGCCGCCGCCGAGATATCGGCGCTGGCACAGACTCCGACACGGACGACGAGGAAGGTGCAGTGTGAGTACGACTTCGGCGAACACACAGACCAGCGTTTCGGCGACAGGTAGCACCGCGCGATCGGTCGCAGACGCCTCGCGCTTGGTTGCATACGCCCTACGGCCCAAGCAGCGCCCTGCTCGCGACGAAACCTATGCCGATCTCGTTGGTCGTTTCCGACACGACGACGCCTTCGCCGAGCTCGTCAAGGCCATCTGTTTCGGGATGGGCCTCATAGTCCTCGACGTCGACAACCGGCACGGCATCGTTGTCGCGAGCACGGGCGACAGCGTCTTCGCGGTCAAAATGACCGACTACGCCAAACGTACCGGCGGTGAGGGCAAGGCACACGAACGCGTCCTTCATGCTCTCGCGCACCTGGGCACCGCGACCCTGGCCTACCCGCGTCCCGCCGACCTAGCCAATCCCGCCTACGTCGGACGCGTCACCGTCAATGGCGTTGAGGCGTTCGTCAGGGAAGCGACCCGGAGGCTCGCCGAAGTTGCCACGGAGTCAAACGACCAGCACGACCCACCTGCGGACGCCCCGGACCTCGAGGCAGCGTGGCGTGTCTACTCGCGCCGTGCCTCCACACCAAGCTCAGGCGACGGCCGTCGAGTCGCATCCTCGACAATCGGGATGGTCGGGAAGGCCCTCTCCTTCCTCGCCGACCAAGGAATGCTCACTCGACGCAGCGACGATGATGGCGGAACTTACCTCACCACTAGCCGCTACCGGGTTCAGGTCCTTGAAGCCGGCAGTCGAATGTTCGCCGAGCTCATCAGCCTTGGCGTCACTGAGGTCACCGACGGCAACGGGACCCTCGCACCGATCGAGTGGACCGAGAAAGACGTGAACCAACTGTGACAACCAGCCTGACGCGACCCGCACGAACACTGCCCAGTGGAGCTGATAGACCATGCACGAGCTGAACCGAATCCGCCTCGTCGGAATTGGCCCCCGCGGAGCCCGCTATTCCGATGTCACCCTCGACCTGTCCAACCTCGGTGACACCGTCGAAGCCCGCACCCTGTTCGACGCCCCGACCCGCCGCCCGTCACCGTTCAGCCTGCTCCTGCTCGAGAACGGCGGTGGGAAATCAGTCCTGCTCAAGTTACTGTTCAGCGTCGTCCTGCCCGGACGCCGCAACACCGTAAGCGGCGCAGCCTTAGACAAATTCGTCCTCGATGACGACACCGGACACGTCGCCATGGAATGGATGAATGTTCGAACCGGCGACCGGCTGGTAACCGCGAAGGTATACCAGCCCCGCGCACGCACCGCGTCGGACTCCAACCCACTCGCCGAGGCCTGGTACTCCTTCCGCCCGTCCGAGACCCTCGCCCTCGACAACCTGCCCGTTACTCACGACGGCCGCCGACGACGCCTCGACGGCTACAAGAACACCCTCGAGGAAGCCGACCGCCGCGCTCCCACCACCCAGCTGTGCTGGCTCGGGACCGACCAAGGCCGCTGGCGTGAGCACCTGCGCGAACGCGGCATCGAACCGGACCTGTTCGATATCCAGCGCCGAATGAATATCGACGAGGGCGAGGCAGCAAAAGCGTTCAAATACGCCTCGTCAAAAGACTTCGTCAACTGGCTTCTGACCACCGTCACCGACCCCAAGGACACATCGTCCATCGCTGACACGTTCGCCCAGTGGGCCACCACCCTTGCAGAGCGTGAACAAATGATGCTCGAACGCGACTTCCTCAACGGAACAATCGCCCGCCTGGACCCCGTCGCCGACGCCCATCGAGTCAAAACCGAAACAGCAAAGGCGGCCGGAAAAGCCGCCCACGATGCCGAATGCTTGTACGACGACCTCATCCGCCGCCACCGCGCCGAGCAGGCCTCCTCAGACGCCCTCTCCAGTCAGGTAGACGAAGCTCTCCGCCTGGTCACCAGCCGATCGACCGAGCGTGACGCCGCCCGCGCCACGCTAAACGAGGTGCACCTCCAAACCCTGCAGCTCGAACTCGCCGACGCCGACGCCGCCGAGTCGGACGCCCAGCGCAAGTTCGACGAGGCCAACATCGAGCGCATCGGCTGGGAAATACTCCCCGCCCTCGACGAACGTGACCGTGCCATCTCGATTGCCGACGCACTTGCCGCACAGGTCGCCGCGGCGACGGAGGACGCCGCGCCGCTGCTTCACCGCCGCGACGAGACGGCAGCTCGGTTACTCGCGAAGTACTACGCCGAAGCCGACATCGCCGAAACCGACGCGAACAACCACGACTCCCAAGCACGACTGCACGAGGCCGAGGCGGCGATCGCGAAGGAAGAATGGGGTGTCGCGGGACAACTGCGTGCGACCGCGACCGAGCGGCTCCGCGCCACCCGTCTCGTCATCGCCGACGCGGGCAAAAGCATTGCGACCTGCGCTGAGCAGGGCATCGTGCCGACCGGCACCACCGCCGCGCAAATCGCAGACCTCATCGACCACGCGCGCGATCTCCACGATGCTCGGATGCGCGAATTGACCCACGCCAAAGCCGTCCACGAGCTCACAATTACCCGCGTCCATGACACAGACCGATCGGTGCGCACCGCAGAGAGCGAGCAACGCGCTACCACCGACAGAGCCACCACGGCCACCCAAACGCTCGATGACGTAGTCAAGACGGCCGAAGCGATCGGCGCCACCGAAACCATACGCGACCTCCTCGGAATCGCAGAAAGCGACACCGACCCCAGCGAACCCACCGCCAGCGAACTCGACGGGCGGATGCTCCCCGCAGGTGAAGGCGCAGACATCGTCGACGACGCCGCCGACCGGCTGCTTCCACTGCTGACCGCCGACATCGAAACCCACACCGAACGCGAAGACCAACTGCGAGCCGCCCAACACGTAGCCTCACGAATCCTCGAGTCGCTCGGGGCCGGTGGGCTGCTGCCACCACGACCCGAGGTCGAGGCAGCTCTCGACGTTCTCGAGAATGCCAACGTTGTCGCCTATGCAGGCTGGCGATACCTACACGACGCGGTGCCGGCAACCCAGCGGGCCGAGATCATCGCCAATTACCCCGCGCTGGCCGACGGCATCGTCCTGATCGACCCCCAGCAGACTGCCGCCGCCCAGCAGGCGCTCCTCGATGCCCAGCTCTTGCCTGCCGCCGCTGTCGCAGTCGACTCCGGCGCAGCCTTCCTCTCGCTACCACCTCAGCCACGCAACGAGCAGGACAGCGCGAACCGTTCCGGATTCGTGATCGACCCCACCCCTGCCCTCTACGACGAAGACGCCGCCGCGGCACGCCGGAACGAGCTGTACACACAAATGAACCGGCGCGCAGACGAGCTCGCCGAACTGCGCGCCCTCATCGATGTCACGGAAGGCGTTCACCGCGATCTCGCCCAGTGGCGACGTGCCAACCCACCTGGACGACTCGCTCAGTTGCGTGCTGGCGCCGCCAGCGCCACGCGCCGTGCGATCGAGGCACAAAGTGCTCTCGAAGCAGCCGAAACCGCCCTAGCGCAGGCAAAGACTGAGAAGGAAAAAGCAGAAGTGGCCGCTACCGGGGCGGCCGACGCGGAGCGAGCGGCGGCCGACCTGACGACCAAACGTGAAACCCTCCTCAGCGTCGCTGCCAGCGCAGTCAAAGCGGCCCGCGAACTACCCACACTCGAGGCCGACGTTCGCCGGCACGATCGAGACGCCGCAGACGCTGATCGGCGCAGCGTGGACGCCGCCGAAAAGGTGGAAACCGCCATCCGCGCCGCCGAGCAAACCCGCAGCAAGGCACAACGACTCCGTGCCGCGTGCGCGTCGGTTCCCTCCACCAGCGGACAGCACGCCACCGAGGTGCCGGCCGAGCCTCTAGCCGAGCTGAAGGCCGCAGCCGAAGCCGCGCAGCAGGTCTACGCCGCCGCTGAGGTAGACCCCGATCTACGTCACCAAGCAAACGACGCCGCGGAGAAGGCCCAACGGTGCCGCGACGTACTCGCGACCCGCGACCATGTCCACATCGCCCAAGCCGAACAGTTACGAGCTACCTCTGCTGGCGCAGACCAAGCCTCCTGGACAGCCGGCGCCGCGAACGCACGCACTCGATGCGATCGCCTCGACGAGCAGATCCGCACGGCATCCAAGCTGGTGGGACGTCTCCAGGAAGCGGTCCGCGGAGCCCGCCCCGCGGAACCTGCGCGCAGCTGGACTACACTGCCCGATCGGCTGCGGCCCAGCAACACCCAGCACGGACATCAACTCGAGGTAGTCACCCGCAACGCCTACAACACCGCCCAGGAAGCGCTCGATGACGCCAACAACGTGCACGAGCAGCTGATGAAACAAGCGCAGAATGCGAGAGAGAACGCACAACGTTTTCATCAAGCGCTCCTTAGACTGGAGGTACTGCTCGGGCCCGTTCCCACCGACGTCCAGACAGCAGATGACGCCGGTCTGTTGGCCGGCTACCGCGGTGACGCCGCCGCCGCCGAAGCCGACTCCAAGTCGGCGGTCGAGACCTACCGCACCACACAGTCTGCGGCCGAGAAAGCGAAGAACGAGCTCGCCGAGACAGCACGGACATTAGTCGGCTTCGCCAACCACACCAGGTACGAGGCGCTGACCACGCCGGTCCGCCGCAGCATCGTTGACTCCGCCCCGGACCTGCTCGCCTCCCACGCAGCCGACTGGTCGGCCGCGCTGCAATCGCGACTCGCGACGCTGTCGAGCGACCTGGAGAACGCCAACCGATTCCGCAACAACATTGTCGACAGGCTCACCGCCCTGGTGGACCAGGCCCTCAAGACGCTGCGTCAGGCCACGCGATTGTCGAAGTTGCCCGAGGACCTCAACGAGTGGGGTGGCCGCCCGTTCCTCAGCATCAGGTTCACAGATCCCGACACCACCGCGATTTCGGTTCGCGTCGGCGAAGTTGTCGACAATATGGCTGCCGACTACGCCGACCACGGCGCGAATTCCATGGCACGCAAGGCGACACGACGAGACGGGATGGCGCTGTTGCTGGAATCCATTCACGCCTCCGTGCCAAAGGGATTCACCGTCGACGTCCTCAAACCCGATTCGGTGCTACGTGACGAGCGGGTCAGTATCGAGGAGATGAACAACGTCTTCTCCGGTGGGCAGGAACTTACCGCCGCCATCGTGCTCTACTGCACGCTGGCAGCATTGCGCGCGAACGAGCGCGGCCAGATGCGCAATCGGCACTCCGGTGTGCTGTTCCTAGACAACCCCATAGGCCGCGCGAACGCCTCCTACCTACTCGACCTGCAAAAGTCTGTGGCGCGCTCGCTAGGTGTGCAACTGATCTACACAACGGGTATCTCTGACGACCGTGTGTTGGCCGCCTTCCCTCTGTGGGTCAGGTTGCGCAACGACGCCGACCTGCGCGCCGCCCTCAAACACATCCGAGTCGCCGAGGTGGTCCGCAACCAACTGCCGGTGCCGTATACCGCCGCCGAGCTGGCCAACCCCGAACTGGCCGCCGGGACCGTGACCGCTGCACGGGTCTACCTTCGGCCGCAGTCCCCGCACGACCCGCAGTTGCCGACCGACGGACACATCGATCCCGACTCTGCAGCGGTACCGGTGTGATGCGTCCACCCCCAGACCCCTCGGACGCTGTGATCGCAGAAGTCGCGAAGGAAGTACCGACGTTGGCTCCCCGTACGGCCCGCCTCGCCGCTTTGCTTGAGGAAGCCGAGCGCCGCACCGTTGTTCTCGATGAACTATGGGACATGTGGGCGAAATCCGACCCCGGCGGAATCGGAAGACCCGAGCGCCGAGCGAATCTGGCCGACGCTATCGAGGAACTCAGGGCTGCGAACCTGGTGACACCGTCGAAGAGCATCGACAAGTCCGCCCTGCCGTACCTGCCCACCAGAGTCACCCTCCCAGCTCCAGCGAACTCACCGACCGCCACCGCACTGGCCCGCAGCATCATATGGCGTCCCGAGCTCGCGTGGGCACTGAGCGCCCGGCTGACAGTCGGCCAGGTGCAAACTCTGAGTACCATCAACATCTGGCTGCGTGACAACTCCCACAAGGACGATGAACTGCCGCTGCGCGAACGTTCGCTGGAGGTCTTCGGTCACGAGAAGGTTCTCGACAAGGCGATCAACACGACACTTTTCGGGCCAGGTCGGATCACCCTGGACATGCTTCGAACCTTTCGAACACACCCGCCTCTGGCGGGAACGCGAGTGGGCGATGGACCTGTCCTGCTGGTAGTTGAAAACGATAACACCTTTCACAGCATCCGTGCGGCCCTCCAGGGGCAAGTTAACGAGAGCAGTTGGGGCACAGTTGGTTATGTCGCCTGGGGTGCTGGCGGTGCGTTCGAAGCCTCGGTGCGCTCGACCGGAGACGTGCAAGGGATCACACGAGTGCGGTACTTCGGCGATATCGACATCGACGGACTTCGGATTCCTCGCAGCGCCGCAGCCACAGCAGCCCGAGAAGGTTTGCCTCCCGTGCTTCCGGCCTATGCCCTCTATCAGATGCTTCTGGACACTGATGTGCGCCAACAGCATCGATCTCACGTGATTGCACCCGTCGCAGCGGAGGTCGCTGCGTGGTTGGACCGCCCGCAGCTAGTCTCCGACGTTACGGCGCTTCTCGGGGCGGCCGTTCGAATTCCCCAAGAGGCGTTGACCGCTACCACGCTGGTCCAACAACGAACCTGGTTGGACGGTCTCTAGCCTATTGACTGAGGCGCAGAGCCGTTAGTTTAGCGAGCACTCGACCGACGGCGCCAGACCGACCCGAGACGAGCTGACGACCGGGCGCCCACAGACGGCATGTGCGGGCGCCCGTGGTGATCACCCAATCGCGGGCGCCGGAGCCTGCTCGCTCCGGTGGTCCGTTTCGGCGATACCTGGGCGCTGCGGCGACCGCAGCCCTGACCAGGTATTACGACCGCGACCGGTAGGCGGGTGGTCGCGGTCCTTCACGAGGACGCGCCCGTACTGCAACGGCACTCAAGGGGCGTGTCCGCGTGTTCGGGAATGGCAGATCCGGGCCTGGTGCTGTCGGCGTCTCCGCCAGTGTGGCCAGGATCAGACGTGCTTGTCCCTGCTGTTCATTCGGGGCTCTCAGCGGCTGTCTCGGCGTGATCCCTTCGGGGCGTTCTGAAGGCGATCACGGGAAGGTCTGGGTGAGCGACCCCGCACCGCGGTACTGGGTCTGGGTGTGTCCCTCTGGCAGCTCGTGGTCGGCCGAGTCCGTGCACATCGCGGCGCCTCGACGCTGCGTCGTCCGCAATTCTTGCCTGACCCGAAACGCCCTGGTCTACGGCGACGATAAATACATGGAAGGGCCTATCCTGTGGAGGACTCATGCGCCGCTCAACTGCTGCCGTCGGCACCATCCTTGCTGCACTCCTCGTGATCGGTGGCTGTTCAGGGGATCAGCAGCCGCGGGGCGAACAATCCGCCGGCGAGAGTGGCAACGCATCACCGACGGCGATGATCCCCGCCGACACCACGCCCACGACTACCTTCGGGCAGACGCTCCAGATCGTCAGCGAAGGTTTCGCCAC
>NZ_CP070617.1 GCF_017068395.1 Rhodococcus pseudokoreensis
GGCGGCATTTGGTTTCGCGGTGGAGGACACGTAGTTGCCGAGCTCGTACCGGGGCAAGATCAGCTTCGTCAGGGTGTCGAGTGTGGCATCACTAGCCATGATTCCTGCCGGATCTTCAGGCCCGAACGAATGATCCACCGGCCTGGGGATGCGGTCCGGGAACTGGAACCGTTGCCCATTAGAAAACTCGAGGTACTGCCGACCGTCGTCGTCGGTGAGCGAGTAGTTGTTCTTGATGAACGTGCGGGTGCGTCGCACCAAGTGCTCGCTCATCAACCGCTTCCAGTCGTCGGGGTCTTCCGAGCGTCGGAAGGCGGCCATCGTGGTCGTTTTGCCGTCGACCTTATCGACCAGGCGCGGGTCAGCTGCCATGGCGTTTACCGGGGCGATGCCGAGATCGTCATCATCGTCGATGTAGAGACCGAGTTGGTTCGCCACATCGCGGAACCTGATGTTGTACGGCGTCGCCGTCAGGAGCAGGGCCTTGCTGTCGTTCTCCTGGATATATGTCTGGATCGCTTGGTAGTCTCGTCGGTTTTCGTTACGCAAGGTGTGGGACTCGTCGACGATGACGAACGCGTACCGGCGCAGGTCCGGGAGCTGAGCGTGCGCCATGCTGTAGGAGACGACTCGGCCGTGCAGGTCATAGGCCTCGAAGTGTTCCTCCCACATTGATACGAGGTTCTTCGGGCACACCACCAGCGGCATGTAGCCGTGTTCGTCGCGCAGCATCAGTGCAACGGCAATCGCAGTCAGTGTCTTACCGAGACCGACAACATCGCCGAGCATGGTGCCCCGTTTGGTCATGATTCGTCGAGCCAACGTCTGCACCGCGGTGGCCTGGTAGTCGAGCAGCTGACCAGAGATTTCACTGGGGAGGGAGTACTCCGCGAGCCCCTCTCGTACGTCGCGCGAAAGGTCGTAACAAACCTTCAAGAACACCTCGTAGGGACGACGTGGCTCCTTACGGGCCCAGGACTCATCCAGAATGGTCAGAAGGTCGGCAGTGACCGGGCGGCTGAACTTATCTGCCCATCGATTCTCGAACCATTCGGCGAGTGCAGCGGCACCGCTGGTGTCAACGACATCTACATTGAGCTCGTAGTTGTGGGTCAAGCCGGGAGCTGTCAGATTCGACGACCCCACGAACCCGGTCACCGGGTTGTTCAGATCCTCGCGATGACAGATGTAAGTCTTGCCGTGGAGGGGACGGCGGGTGAAGACCTTGATCTCCACAGCCTCCTGGGCGAGCAAATCACGGAGAGACTGCAGTGCGGCACGGTCGGCATTGGTCGGAAGTCCGCGCATCAGCTGCGTACGTAGTTGCTCAAGCAGGTGATCTCTGCGGGCTCGGGCGGCGTTCGCATCGGCATCGGTCCGAGGTGTTCCGTCGACGGTCGCCTGCAGGTCATCGAGCGCTTCTTGTTGCGGACCTGTCATCACCATCCCGATCAGCACGCGCACAACCGGACCGGTGCCGCCGCCGTCGACCTTCTCGCGGACGAGGGCGTCGAATGCGGACCAGCCGCGGAGGTTGAAGTACCCCACAGCGACGTCCATGCGATCCGAGATCTTCAGGGTCTGCTGTAGGTGCGAACCAAGATCAGTTTTGATGTTGTCGAAGATCCGGGTCACCGCACAGGTCTCCTTCAGCTCGTTCGATGGTCGGCTCAGTCTTCCAAACAATGCCGACAAAGCGCCTATCGCTCCCCGCGTGGCGCGTGTGAAAGTCCAGCCTCAACGCGCAGGGGCGTAAATGCAGGAATGACGGTGTCATTCAATCGAATGACGCTCGCGGCGACGGCTCCGATTGTTGGCTTGGCATGTCACCCAGGGACCTAGCCGACGGCGCCGATGCAGGTGTCGAGAATTTGATCGACGGACCATGTGGTTTAGAAATCATGCCGAGCCCGGGCGGGCTCTGATCGGCGGTGGGCTGTCTTCGCGCCGAAGTCTCGTCATCCCAGTCGACGTGCTCTCGATAAGGTCAGTCGCATGAGCGACCCAGTCTCAGACTGCCCGGTGGAGCATAGGACCGTGCGTGGGGGCGGGGCTGGCGACGGCGTCGCCCCAGCGGGCGAGCAGACCGATGAATTCCTCGCCCGCGCGGTCATCGCCGCTCTCACCGAGGGCATGTCGTGGGAACAGATCGCCACCCGGCTTGGTGTACCGCGACCTTTCACCGCCGGCGGGTCGCCAACCGAGCAAGACTGGCAGAACGCGATCGTCGCCCACGAGAACGCCCGCGCCGGGCGCATCCGCGCCGAGAAATGCCCCTTCCCCTCTGATCCCCCGCCGGGCTGACTCGTCCCCCCGTTGCCGCGGTCGGCATATGTGCGAACTCGAGCTTTGACCCTTGCACCTGCCGTTCACGACCTAATCGTCCACCCCGTAACGCATCGTGATCGTTGCACGGTATAGCCAACACCCCGCCGACTGCGTCAGTCGTGTTTCGCGTCGGCGGGGCCCGTAAACTCGTCAGGTCATGGCGGGCTGGGTGGACCACTGCTGGAATTCGGCGCCGGACATCGGGCTGTCCAAGGTGGCGAGTACGCGTGCGTACATCGTGTTCTTGATCGCCCCGAGCGTGGGGCCACGGGTGCCGGCGAGCCGGTGTGCCCGGTCGACGGCATCGGACAGCAGCTCGTCGGCACTGGCGGTAGCGTGCACCAGGCCTGCGGTCAGTGCCTGGTCGCCGCCGTAGCGGTGCCCGGTCGTCAGCGCCTGATGGAGGGCATCGGGATGCAGGCGGGCAGCGAGCAGATCCACCGTGCCCGCACTGTAGGTGGCGCCGATGTGGACCCCGGGGAAGCACAGGAATCCGCGATCTGCGCGCATGATTCGGTAGTCGTGCGCCATCGCCCAGAAGGCCCCGGCACCGAAGGTGTGCCCCTGCAGTGCTGCCACGGTGGGCAACGGCAGCTGAAGCATGCGGGCGAACAATCCCTGCATTCGGTCGATGAAAGCGTTCACCTGGTCGAGGTTGTCCATCCCCCAGGACAGGTCGGCGCCGGTCGAATAGAACTTCCCGGTCGCTGTGGTGACCAACCCCGCCGGCCCGGTGGAGGCTTCCACCTCGTCCAGCACGGCGTTGATCTCGTCCACCCAGCCCGGATTGAACTGGTTCTGCGAGTCCGCTTCTGCTCTGCTGCCGAGGTACAGAATGAACACGTCACCGTCACGCTCGAGATAAGGCACCCGCACAGGCTAACCGTCGACCACCTCTCGCACCGGGCACCGGTGCGACGCTCGTAGATCCTCTCGCGATCTGAGAGGGTGCCTCAAGACGCCACAAAGGATCGATTGCCGTCTCCGGTATCCAAGCCGGTTCGCCGACGACCGCTGGCAACTGAGCCGCGTTCGCCAAACACCGGTTAATCGCAACGTGTTTATTTGTGGTTTCTATCGTGGTGAAGGCCATTTCGCGGTTGTGCGCAACCTGCTGCGGGGCGCGTGGTTCGTTCTAATGGGTGCGAGGTGGCGGAGTCCGGGGAGGCCGTAGGCGTTGAGGGCGAGGCGGGTGCGCCAGGTTTTGTGTTTGTAGGCCCAGATCCAGTGTCCGAGTAGCCATGCGGAGATTCCGGTGGCGAGGAGCGCGACCGGGAGGGGGCCGGCGCCGGTGAAGCCGATGCGGAGCAGGCCCTCGAAGATGATGAGGGCGCCGATGAGTCGGGCGGTGATGGATCCGAATGCCCAGATCAGGAGCGCCCCGATTGCGATGAGTGCTGCTACTGCCATGGGCGGACCTTTCTGATGTGGCCGGTTGGTGACAGCATCCCCGAAAGGTCTGACACGCGGCGCCGACGAGGCATGTGGTTCCGGGCTACTCGTTTGAGGTTGTCGACTCTTCGGTGTGAAGTGCGCGGAGGAAGTGTGCGCGGAGGAAGTTGTCGAGGATGACGGTCCCCGTGGGGTCGAGGACGGTGGGTGTTCGGGCGTCCGCGGGTGTCGCAGTCGCTTTCCGTCCTTGCAGGTCCTGGAGATTTCCGGTCACGGCAAGCGGGTCCTTTCGTGGGCGTTGATGGTCAAGGTGCGTATCGGGTCGTCAGAACAGGCTGATCTGGGTTTCGGCGGCGGCCGTGTCGGTGCGTTGCTGGTAGGCGGCGGCGAAGGCTTGGGCGGTTGCTTCGGTGCAGCCGATCTCGTGGGCGATCTGGGTCCAGGTGAGGCCGGATTCGTGGAGTTGGAAGGCGTCGCGTTCGTCGTCGGTGTGGACGTGGTGGTCGAGGCTCATCGGTTGTCTCCTGTGATGGTGTTGCGGCGTTCGGTGAAGGTGCGTTGGCGGCGGCCGATTTCGCACATGTGCTCGTAGAGTTGGTCTTCGGGGAGTTGTTGTGCGGCTTGGGTGAGGGCGGTGGCTGCGGCGGCGAAGGAGCGTCGGTAGGCCTGGCTGAAGACGGCGCGGGCGTAGTGGTCGACGGCGGTGTGTTCGGCGCCGAGGGTGGTGATGTTGGCGAGGTGGCGGGAGCGTTCGGATCCGTGGTGGCCGGCGAGGTGACCGGATTGCTCGAGCGCGGCTCCGACCATGGCCGGGTTGTGGGGTGCGCCGCCGCGGATCAGGCGGGTAATGAGGCGGAAGAACTCTCGGTGGGTGGTGCGTTCGAAGTCGGTGGTCTCAAGGATGTCGACGGCTCGGGTGGCGGCTTCGGCCGGGGCCCAGAGCAGGGCGCACAGGAACAGCGCTTCGACGTCGTTGTGCAGGTCATCTGCGTAGTCTTCGGGCTGAATCGGGTCGACACCGGCAAGCTCGGGGGTGCCGGGGACGACGGAGAGTGCGGTGCTCATGCCGGTTCGATCCTTTCTCGCGGACATCGGGGTGTCAGGCTGCGGCGAGTGCCGCGATGCGGTCGGGGCGAAAGCCGGACCAGTGTTGGTCGCCGGCCACGACGACGGGCGCTTGGAGGTAGCCGAGTCCCATCACACGGTCGCGGGCGGAGGGGTTCTCGGTGAGGTCGACGATCGAATAGTCGATGCCCTCTTCGTCGAGGGCGCGGTAGGTGGCATTGCACTGAACGCAGTCCGGTTTGGTGTATACGGTGACCGTCATCATTTCCCCCTCCGTCGAATTTCCGATTGTGTTTATTTTATCGAATAATTGCGTCATTTCCAAGCCTTTCCCAGTTATTCGAAGAGAAATTTACAGGCCATTATTAGACGATTGATGCGCCATTCTTCCGCGATATGACGGCCCACGATCAACCCCGGCGAGCACTCCGCTAAACCCCTCCCACCTGCACATACTTTCGTTTTCCCTTGCACTGGCGAAGGTTCTGGCGCGTCGCCGGAGCGTCAAGGTGAGCGGGGAAAGTTTTCCGCGAAATAAGGGAGTGGACGACCGCGTGGAAAAGTTTCGGGGAGCGGCCTTGATGCGGAGGTGTGGCGGTAGAAAACTGAAAGAGAAAAGGGGAAAGGTGCCCGGATTGTTTTTTCTTTTTGCTTCTCGGCGCCTTTTTATTTTTATCGGGGGACCTGCCGTTGGCGTGCCGGGTCCGCGGGCCGGCCGCGGTGGCGAGTGGTCCGCCTTCGGCCGTAGCCCGCGCCGCGTGTGCGCTGGTGGGGTGGGGCTGGGTCTTCGGCGCGGGGTGCGGCCGACCGCGTGTTCGCGGTAACCCGGCTGGCCCCTGGCCGGGGCGAGGTGGGTTCTCGCCCCGGCCGGGGGTTTGGTCAGTCGATCTCGACGTCGTCGGGGGTGCGCTGTCCTGCGATGACTTCCTCGACCGGGGTCAGGGTGTGGCCGTGCTCGGTCAGGAAGGTCAGGTAGCGGTCGGCGCTTCGGGGGCGCGAGCGCCACGCGTCGTTGACCATCCGGGTTTCCAGTGCGGCGGTGACCAGCGCGAGGGTGATCACCTGGGCGCGGTTGTCGGTGGCGGTGTCGAGCAGTTTGAGCACGCCGCTGCCGATGTTGAAGTCGGTGAAGCCGAGCAGCTCGGGAACCAGGGTGCTGGCGTTGTACTCGGAGAGCAGTCCGGAGTCGGCGGCGAGGGTTGCCGCGATGAATGTTGCGGTGCCCTTCGGGGCGGTCTTGCGTGCCAGCAGTGTGGTGCGCAGGAAGTCGCGGCGGACGGTGGTCGCGGCGGCGGCCTGTTTGTTCAGCTCCCGCACCTGGCGGCGTTCCTTACGCTGGCGTTCCTTGGACTCGGCTTCCATCCGCAGGGCTGCGGCAGCGTCGTCCTCGGTGCCTTCACCCTCGGTTGCGGTTCGGGCGGCTGCGAGTACCGGGGAGAGCGCCACTGCGGCACCGTCGAGGTCGAGGCACACGTACTCCGGTGTCCAGATCTGGCGGGTTTGCACCGTGTTCGCGTGCCGGTGCCCCTCGTACGGGGTGGCGTCGGGGTGGTTCTCGGTGGACCAGTCCACCTCCTCACCGTCGACTTCCTCGCCGCTCTCGGTGTCGAAGTAGCGTTCGTCCTTGCTCAGCCACACCGCCCACCGGGCCGGGTCGGTCTCGGTGTGGGCGGTGGTGACCTCGCTGCCGTCGGCGGCGACCAGGTCGGCGAGCAGGACATCTGTGCCGTACCGGGGTTCTTCGGCGAGGATCGTGTATCCCTTGTCGAGGTAGGGCTGGGCTGCGGCGGCGCGTTCGGCCTTCTCCGCGCGGTCGTCGAGCAGTCGTTGCGCGATGTAGCGGAACTGGTACCGGCCAGCGGTCATCAGCTTTTCGACGGCCTCGGTGTCACCTTCCGCTTCGAACCGGGCCACGATTTCGGCTTGCTCGAGATCGAGTTGACCGGAATCGAGGGCGGTGCGCGCGGTGGCCGACGTGCCGACGGCGGCGGCGGCCTTGACCTGGGTACGAGGCAGGTGCACCGCTTTGGAAATCTTGGTCACCGATGCGCCCAGGTCGAGCATCTGAGCGATACCGGCGGCGCGCTGCCCGTCGGTCAGGTCGTTGCGGTGATCGTTCGCGACGATCTGCTGGGTGATCCGCTGGATACCGCGTTCGGCGTCGTTGGTTGCCGTGTCCGGTGTGACCAGGGCGGGGAGGCTGGTCAGCCCGGCGTCACGAGAGGCAAGAACTCGGCATTGGCCGTCGCGGACACGGATGGTGCCATCTGCGTAGCGGACGGCCTTGATCGCCTGGAGTACGCCGTGTTCGCGGATCGATTCGGTGAGTTCGGCGAGCTTGACCGGGTCCACGGTGTCGCGGGTGTTGGGTTCGATCTCGGCCTCTGCCGGGTTCAGGTAGACCAGTTCCGCGTTTGCGGCGGTAGCGATTTCGGTGGTGTTTGCGGTCATGGTGTTCTCTCTCCTAGGGTGAGAGGAGAACACCGGGCAGGTAACGACTGTCCGGTGTTTCCTTTTTCTCCGTGGGGCTTTGGCGGTGTCAGGCGGTGCGGAGCATCCGCGTCGGCGGGGCCGCGAGCAGGTCGTTGTTGATCTGCGCGACCAGCTCGCGGGCGACCAGCTCGAGGATCGGTCGCGGGTCGCTCTCCCATCCGGCGAGGATGACGGCCCGGCCCCGGATCGGGATGTCGGTGCCTGCCCCGTAGCGGGTGACGATCGCGCGGGCCGCATTGTTCTCGGGCTGGCGGGGGTCTAAGCGGTGGTTGGCTCCGGCGAGCAGGCAGGCGATACCAGGTCGGCCGTTGCCGCCGATCGGGTAGGCGGCGAGGCGGTAGTCGCGGACGGCGTCCAGGGCCGCGCCGCGTCCGTCGACGATCCGGCGGCTGGTCCAGAAGTCGTCTACTCGCATGTCGGTGACCTGCAAGGTTCCGTCGGTTTCGATGGTGATGCCGGTGATGGTGTCGGTGCTGCGGGTCATGGGGTTTCTCCTTCGGTGATGGGGGTTGGGGTCAGGCGGTGAGGCCGAAATCGGCGGGGTTCACCGGCCGGTGGGCGGCGAGGATGCGCGGGTCGTCCGGTTCGAGGTCGAAGACCATGCCGAGAAGGACGGTGCGGGTGTCGATGCCGAGGTCGTCGAATCCCGGATCGCGGGGGAGGGCGAGTTCGGCGTAGATCACGCGCGCGACGTCGAACGGGTCGAAGACGGAATCGAGAATGATGGTGTTGCTCAACGGAAACCTCCGTGCTCGGATCAGGCACCTGCGGCCCCTGATCGTTCTTTTTGCCCTGCTGGCAAGGGAGGTTCGGATCGGCGGTATCAGGACGGGGTGCAACCCCTGGGCCGGAGAAGTTTTCGCGGGGAGCCTGCGAGTCGCGGAAACTTGTTCGGAGCCGCCAGGCCGGCGCTCGCGCCGCCAGGGGTTGTTCCCCGGCCGCCGTCGATCAGGATCGCCAAGGCCAGCAGGTCAAAAGAACGATTGCTCTTCAACAGAGCGGAGCGCAGCGGAGCATCCTCTCGGAGGACACCGCAGGTGGCCTGGTAACCGCCGGAGGCGGGTACCTCGGGATCGGAACTCGCCCCGTTGAATTGGCCAGCGGCTTGCTGGCCGTTTAATCAGTCGTGCAGGGTGTGGCGTCGCGCCTGGCGGCGACCGTGCCTGGCCATGAGGTGCTTCCGGTTCTTCTCGCTGCGGAAGATCTCGCGGTTCACGGCCTGCTCGATCAATCCGGGCTCGTCGAGCACACGCTTCGCGGCGAGGCGCATCAACTCGGCGCGATCGGAGCCGACCCGTGCTGCCAGCGCGTCGAGTCTGTCGCGTAGCGGGGGGTCGAAGTGCACATTCGCCCTGGCTGGATAGATTTCGGGCCGGAGGTCGCGCAGTGGGGCGATGGTCTCCAGGTCCGTGGTGAGGTCACCGGGCTCGTCGAGGAGGCGCCGTAGGGCGACTCGGAGCAGTGCGGTGTTGAGCTTGTCCCCGTATCGGCCGGCGAGTCTCCAGATTTGCTGCTTGCTGGAAGGGTTGACCATGACGTCGACCCAGTCGGACAGTCCGGTGCGATCGGCCTCGCGGAGCATCGGGTGCTTGTAGCGACCGGGGGTTTCGAGGAATCGGTGCAGCGCGATCCGCATGAGCGCGCTGACCGTGGTGTCGTGCTCGGCGGCCAGCGCCGAGAACTTCTGCGCGGTATCCGGTTCCAGCTTTATCTTGAGCATGACCAGCGGGATCGCCCGCAGCGCTTCCGAGAGTCGACGCTGTTCGGCGAGGCCGTTGCCGACGGCTTTGGGTTGGGTGACAAGTCGCCGGCAGGCAACACGGATAAGCGCCCCGAAACGGCGCGGCCCGATTCCCTCGGCCATGTCCTCTAGCCTGCGTTTGGTCTCGGGGTCGAAGCGAAGCGCGATGGGATCGCCCACGGGAATCCGACCTGGCCTCGTCTCCGTCATTCCTCGATCTTCTCGTCCGCCTGTGCGCATGGTTGTGCCCCGGCATCGGGGGGTGGGGTGACGCCGGGGCACAGGGGGGATGTTCAGAAGCAAAATGGGGGGGGATGCTCCAAGAACGACCCGAGTCTACGGCTCGCCCCCGACAGGCGATCACGTGGCCACGAATCGCAGTCAGACGGATTTGGGAGGAGTGAACCAGCGGTCTGCTTGTGGTTGCGCCCCATCACAGGGCGGGGTTCGCACTGTCTGCCCGCAAGTCCGGCAGTAGTGAGAACGATGCCCGCTCATGCCGGTTGCTACGGCGGCATCACAGCCGCAGACCTCCCAGCCGACAAGGCAATTTCCGCCGACCAACAGATGTTGGGGCATCGAACCGGAGCCTCCTCGACGAACTTCACCACCCCATTCTATTCGCACACGCGTTCGACTCGAGGTACTGTGGGCAGTGCCCCGGTTCGGAGGGAAGCCGACCGGGGCATATACTCTTCACCACCGTTGACCTGCGTTTTCGGTGGTTTAGGCACGGAGGAATTTGCTCGTGAATGTTGGCGATCGCGTAATGCTTCATCCGGAAGGTGTTTCGGTCTTCAGCATTCTCGACATCGAAGATGATCACGCTCGCATCGAGTCAATCATCGACTCCCCAGGGAAATATGCGTTCAGCGTGGCGGTGAAGTTTCTCGTCCCGGCGAAGTCCTGATCGTCTCTGTCAGAGGGACGATCTACTCTGACAGCCGCGACGAGCAACAGGTCGCCACTCACTGCCCAGACCGGTGATCTGATCACGGTCCTGATCTGCGGTGTTCCGCGGATTGGCAGGTGCGTGGCGGCCTGTTTCTCTGTGCGATCTGCGGGTGAACCCGCGCCGTCACTCGGCCTGCACCTAAAGGGCCCACTCATTGGGTAGCTGTACCGATCCGCCTCCGGCAGGCGATACACAGCGCAGGAGGGGGTTGCTTCCATTCAGCTGAGCCCGTTTCCGACCAAGGAGTTCGCCATGTTGGACCTGGGATTTTTCTCTTCCTTCCCTCAGTTCACCGACGCCTGGGTGGCAATAAGCATGTGGCGGCAGTCGCTTCCATTCACGTAACCCCGGAGGTGATGACGGTGATTCCCGTTACGGGTTGGGCGACAGCTGGATGGTGTGGACACCTTGGCTGGTGCCCATCGTTCTCTGGTGGAACTCCTGGCAAAGGTGAATAAGTAATGGACTGGAACTACTTCATCCACCCGGACATCTATCAGTGGATCTACTGGCTGGACAGCATGGGTCTGTTGTGGTGGTTGCCGTGATCATCCGTCGGCGCTAACCCTCTCGCGAGGGTTCTTCGAGGGAACGGTGACTGCGACCAGGGCGCCGGTTGCAACGATCGCGATAACGACGGCCAGCAGCAAGGGGAGCGAGACCTCGGACGCGGTCACCGCCCCGACAGCCGCGGCCGCGAAGGCGAGCACGGCGAGCACCCAGAGTGCGCGGGCCGCCACCGCCTGATGCTTGAAAAGGGCTGCCGAGCCGCCGACGACCAGCAGGGCGCCGAGCCAGAGGGTCCAGGTGGTCATGGGGTGGCGCGGGTCCTTCCGACGTTCGGCGATTCTCATGGGACAGGGCGTCATACCGGCCGTGGTCGAGCAGGCCGGCGGGTGGAGATGAACGAGCCGCATTCTTGAGCTCCGGAACCGCAAAGGTCGCCCGAGCTGCGCAAATGGGCGCACAATCGGCCCATGCGGCTGATCGCGCCGATGTTGGCCACCCCGGGTGAACCACCGGAGCAAATGGACGGTGCCTGGGCCGCGGAAATGAAGTACGACGGCTGCCGCCTCTTGGTTGCGGTCGGCGGCGATGAGCCACCGGTGTTGTGGACCCGCAACCTCAACGTCGTCACCTCCTCGTACCCGGAGGTGGCCGAGGCGTTGACCGAGGCATTCGGCGGCCGCGGCCGCATCGTGCTCGACGGCGAGGTCGTGGCCCTCGTCCAGGGGCGGAAGCCGTCGTTCGCGCGGTTGCAGAAGCGGATGAACACCCTGCGCCCGTCCACCACCGTGCGGCGGCAGGTGCCGGTGACATACCTTCCGTTCGACGTCCTCCGGCTCAACGGTGGAAATCTGATGCCGGCCCCGTACCTGGAGCGCCGCACCGCTCTCACCGACCTCGGCCACGAGTTGCACGGCGCCGGCCTGCCCATTCAGGTCCTCCCTCACTGGGTGGGCGTGGAGAGCACTGTCATTCTGGACGCCGCTCAAAATGCGTCGATGGAAGGTGCAATTTTCAAAAAAGTGTCCTCGACGTACCAGCCCGGCAAGCGCGCCCGGTCGTGGCGGAAGGTGTTGTTGCGCACCAGAAGCTCTGCCCTGGTGATCGGCTGGATCCCTGGAGGCGGTGTACAGCGCAACATGGTCGGTTCTCTCGTCCTCGGCGCCTACGATGACCAGGGCGTTATTCGCTACGTGGGCAATGTCGGAACCGGATTTTCGATGGCCGTGCGCCGCCAGCTGAAGGAGAAGCTGGCCACCCTCGAACGCCGCACCAGCCCACTCGGTACCGATGCCGCGGCCGCGGAGGAGCACGGGATCGTGCGCTGGGTCGAACCGGTGATCGTCGTGGACGTCGCATACCACGGGTCCAGCAATTCGGGCGGGCTGAGGCATCCCAGCTTCAAAGGGCAGCGAGGAGACCTCGATCCGGGCTCGATCACCCGGGATTCGCTGTGACGGAACAGCATCCGTAGTCAAAGGAAAGCCGCCGACACCTTCCCCGGCGTCAGCGGCCTCCTCATCCCCTACGTCGAGAACTCTACGCACTGTAGGTCTTACCCGGCTCGGGGGTGACAGTGACGCCATATCGCCTCTCGGCAAGTGGTCGCTCGCAGCGACTTTTCTGGTGTGGTACCCGGGGGGTATGAGCGCCACCGTCAGCCTCTTCAACAGCGGCGGAGCGGGTGGTATTCCGACGCGCCGGCCAACTCCCACGGGCGACCGTTCAGCGATTGATGACGCCGTTCAGGTCACCGTTGAGCACCTGGAGCTGCACTTCGATGGCGGCACGGAGGGGGTCATGCGGGCTGATTGCGGTCGTCCGGCCGCGTCACGGTGCCGCCCTTTCCCAGCCACATCATCTGGATTACGAGCAGTCCGCGGGTGTGAAGGCACAAACCCCCGAAAGGCAACGTGACCAGGGGATGAGCTAGGTAGCGGCGCCGCGGCCGCCGGGTTGCCGCCGTAGTTCCTCGATCGTCTGCTCGGCGGCGCGCAGCGCGGTGGTCAGGGCATCTGCGCGTTCGGAGGCTGATTGCCGGACCTCGGCCAGTTGTGCGGCATGATCGGCGCGCGCTTGTTCGCGGTCCGTGCGGGCCTCGGTGCGCAGGTCAGCGAGTTCGCTACGAAGACGGTCCACGTCCTCGCGAGCTTCCTGCACGGACGTGTGCGCTGCCGCGGTCTGCGTTTCGGCGCGGGTCTGTGCGAGCTGAGCTTCGGCGGCCGCCTCGTGCGCAGCGTCAACCTGTTGGGCAGCTGCGGCTTTCACCTCCGCGATCTCGGTGGCGGTACGGCCGCGGATCTCCTCGATCGTCGCCCGTGCCTCATCCTGGGCCTCGCCGATCCGGCGCGACGCATCGGTCTCTGCGGCCGCAATCTTCTCCGCCGCATCGGCCTGGATCCGCTCGAGTTCCGCGCGCGCCTCGGCGGCCTCCTCCTGAGCCTCGCCGATCCGGCGCGACGCATCGGTCTCCGCGGCCGCAATCTTCTCCGCCGCATCGGCCTGGATGCGCTCGAGTTCCGCGCGGGCCTCGGCGGCCTCGGTCTGGATCCGCGCCAGCTCCACGTATGCGTCCTCCGCGGCCGCGTCGGCTTCCTCACGTGCCTGCTGGTATTCGCTCGCACGGGCCTCGGCCTCCCGGCGGCGACGTTCCTCGTCGCCCCGCAGCCGGTCGGCTTCAGCCACTTTCGCGAGCGCCTCTGCGTGGGCCTGGTCGACCTCGGCCGCGGCCGCCTCGACATCGGTCACCGAGGTGACCGTCTCGGTCACGGCCTCGAGGAAAACGCGAAGTTCCGAGAGACGGCGGGGCAGCTCCTCGAGCTGAACACCAAGGGTGGCCCGTGCCATCGACACCGGCGCGGTCACTCCATCCTCATCTCCTGTGGCCGCCGGTGGCGGGGTCTGTCCCGCACCGACGGTCGCGAGGCGTCGACGCTCCTTCCACGCGTTGCCCTTGTTGTGCACCGGGCCACCGGGATCGGCCTGTCCGCAGTACTTCGACGGCCGTCCAGTCTTCGGATCGTCAAGGCTGGGCCGGCTGCACCCACCGGGGAACTCGCACATCCCTCGGCGCTCGCCGGGGGTCGCGGTGTCGTCGGTCGTCATGGTCCCGACTTTACAGGTTTCGTCTCTTTCGTGTCTATAGTTCAGTTTAGTTACGTTTCGTTATCAGATACGAAACTAAGAGACGTAACTCCTCTTGGCGGGACGACGCGCTGCCGCTGTCGGTTCTCGTGTCGGTTCCGGGCCGTATGTGGCGGGGATTCCCAGCGAATGTGGCGGCGTGGTGGCGGTGCGGCTGTTGTATCTGGCGGGGGGGTCTCTCGCCTGGGTGGCGCATGATGCCTCCCCGTACATCACCCACACCATCCGCCGCTTCGGAGACTGGGGCGCTTGACCTGGCCCACCGGACCCAGCACCCGGTGACCCGGCTCGCACCTCTGCTGGGCGTGCCCGGCGGGACTTGCGCCGCCGGGTTCATTCACCCGGCGCCATTATCGGCGCGGTGCCCTGTCCCCCGATCGGGGGACAACGCATTCATCACCGAGTGGGTCCGGTCAGCGGACAGACGTGCGCGGCCGCGGGGGGCCATAGTTATCTCACACCGGAAAACAACTGGACCCAAACCCAAACATCCACTCCGACAGGAAGGTTCCCTGTGGTAACCACCACAAACGCCAACAGCACCGACGGCGACGAGACCGTAACCAGGAGCATCCGCCGACGCCGCTTCGTCCACTACGCAGCGGTGCCCATCGCAGGCCTCGCCGCCGTCGGTATCGCTTTCGGCGCAACGGGCATCGCCAGCGCCGGCACCTTGCCAGCACTGGACTGACGATCATCGGTGTCGATGCCTTCGCCGACACGTCTTCCCTCTGACTTTGCGGGAAATCCGCAGATCGGTCAGGTGTGGCGACCTGTTTCCCTGTCCGCATCCACTACCGGGCGCCCGAAGATCAGACGGTCGCGTCGGCGAGTTGCGGCTGGTCGTACTGTCCGCGTTCGGCGCTGAGGTCCGGCAGCGGCGGGACAGTGAATCCTGCTTTCTCTGCGAGGGCTTCGAACTTCTTGTATTTCCGCCAGGCGGTGGACGTGTGGCATGGGGGGTCCAGCTTGCTGGCGATCTCCTCGAATGTGAGGTCGGGGTCGGCAAGCTTCATGCGGGCGGTGTTCTTGACCTGGTCCTCGACGTCTGCGGAGTCGATGAATGCTTGGAGTTCGTCGCGCAGGCGGGCGGCGGGGTCTTCGTCGGCTGGACCGTCGCCGGATCCGCCGGCCCGCGCGGCGGGATAGACATCAAAGGTGGTCCGCTCTTGGTACTCCGGCTCGGCACTGAGCTGCTCGCTGGCACGGTCCTTGGCGTCTTCGCGTGGCGGGGTGGCCTGGTCGTGCGCGGAGAGTTCGTGTTCGCGGTAGTCGAAGAATTGGGCTTGATCGATGGCGGCGGCCTCTGAGGCTTTGTATTCGTTGTAGGCGGTACCGATCGCTTTGATGAGGAGTCCGAGGCCGTGGGTGCAAACCAGGATGATGGCTGGCGCGATGATGGCGGAGCAGGCCGCCACGACGGGGTGGTTGGGTGTGACACCGATGTCGATACCGGCTGCAATTTTGCGTTGCGCCTCTTCGACGGCCATGTAGGCGTGGGAGGCGTTCATGGAGACGCTGAGGATGACGACCACGGTCGCGACGATGACGAAGAAGTTTCTGCCCTTGGCGTTTCCGGTGATCTTGTTGAGTGCAACGGCGGAAACGGTGCAGAGGGCGATTGCGCTGTCGATGATGACCGGGAGCATCCAGGCCCGGTCCTCGCGCATGAGGTTCCGTCGACCGAAATCACTGAGCGCGTCGAATGAGGTGATGAAGCTGAGGGTGGTGATGCCGATGGCGGCGAGGGTTGCGAATATCAGTACGACGATGAGGAAGTAGAACTGGATCTTTGCAGCTCTGAGGCTAAAGTCCGTCATGATCGGGTGTTGTCCTTCCTGAGGTGACCCGGTCTGTGGAGCCCTGCCGGCGTGTGCGCGCTGGTGGGGCTTCCGTTACGTGAGGCGGGCGCGGGAGGGCGCGGGGTGCGTTAGTGCGCCGGGTCGGCCGCGGGCGGGCCGCCGTCGGTGCTGAGGCGCGGGGACTGCGGTTCTGCGGGCCGGCCGCGGCCGATGCCCTTCGGGTTTTCGGTGGCCTCGAGCTGGTCGATGCGGTCGAGGGCTTGGTCGGTGTTGGGCTTGCCGAACTCGTTGCGGCCCACGCCGAGAATGAGGACCGGCTCGCCGTCGACTGTGAGGGTATAGCGGCCTTCGGTGGTTGCGGTCAGAACTGCTGTCCGGGCGGCTTCGGCGATCTGGGCGATAGCGGCGGGACGGTCGTCTGCGGTGCCACTGACGTTGGTGTCGCTGCCGCTGGAGAGGGTCCACGTAATCACGGTATGATCCTAACGTATTTAAGTAGAAAAATCCCGTGTTTGCGTGTTATTTATAACGTAATTATATGCTCGCAAAGTCTCTCCATGCCGCGCAATTGAACTGGTCACCAATGGTTTTCAGGCGGTCGCAAAGGAGTGGAAAGCCCCGGGGCTTTCCACTCCCCCGCCGGTGTGGGTGCGATCAGTGTTCGACTCGGTCGTGCACCGAGAGCGGGCCGTAGGTGTGGCCGAGGGCGTCTTCGAGTAGTTCCGACAGGCGGCTGTCGGATGTGGTGGCGTAGTTGCCTCCGGCCATCGTCCAGGGGTGCGTGCGGACGTACCGGCTCGCGAGTGTGTCCCAGTGGACGGGCGTCAGGTGGACACGCTTGTCGGGCTCGTCGGTGGCCGACTTGCGGAATGGGGCGTGGTTGATTTCGAGGGCGACGGCGGGGGCGTTGTCGCGCGGGGTGACCACGCGCATCGATGCCGGGGCCGGGTAGACGAAGCCACTGCGATACACCGTGCAGTCGAGGGTGCCGACCAGGGTCAGCCGAGCGACGCGTGAGGTGATGCCATCGAGGCTGCAATCGGGAAATTCGGCGGTGCGGTAGACGCTGAGGGTGAGCCCAGCGGTGGCGACGACAGCGACATGGTCCGGGCTGTAGTTCTCGGTGTTTGTCATGACTTAATTCTAACGTATTTAAGTCATAGAATCGCGGTTCCTCGACTTATTTCTAACCTGATTATGTGTGTGTTGTGTCACCGTTTTGCACGCGCGTTTGCGCTGGTTGCGGGTCGTTTTGCAGGTTTGCAGGTTGCCTGCAATGGCCGGGGTGTGGAGGTGGTGGTCGTCCCGTCGGCTGGGTGCGTCTGGACCGTGCCGGGTCCGGGGGTGCAAACACGCTTTTCGTTTGCGGCCTCGGGGTCGGGGCGGTAGCTCCCTGCGGTTGTCGACGGGACGGGTGCCGCCGGGCCGGTCTTCCCTACCGGGGCGGGCCCGTTGCGCCGGTGGTGGTCGATCCTGGAGGCTGCCTGGGGTGTGGGGGCGGCGAGCGCCCCACCACCAACCCACAAACCGCCGGCCGCCGACACCGGCCGCCGACACCCGGTCACCACGGCGATCGGTGCACCTGCCCGGAGCGCGCTGGGACTGATGCCGGCGGGAGCTGCGCAACGCAGCCGCCTATGGGAGTGCGCCCCTGGTTCTTGGGGTTTTGCGGTTAGATCAGGCTCGCGTGTTCGCGCACCATCGGTTTGATCGTGGAGTGCAGTCTGTTGAGCTGTTGCACTGCGAGCTCGACGGTGTCGTGGACCCGCTGTCTTGTGCCGCCACCGTCGTGCTGGTGAACAGCTGAGTACCAGGAGAAGGATTCCCCCGAGAGTGTCGGCCAGGTGCGGCGCATGTGAAGCCACGGTTGGATCTGGTCGTCGTCGCGGAATTCGGGGTCGCCTTCCTCGGTGGGTGGTGGTGCGTCGTTGACGCCGAACCCTCGGTCGGGCCATCGGGGTGTTCGCCACCATCCGAGTGCGAGATCCGGCCATTGCGCCTTATCCCAGCTGATTGCGCCGGTGTCGTGTGCGAGAAGTACGCAGCGCACCGCCTGGTCTGGATGGGTGCAGGTCCCCATGTGGTTCTTGACGTCATTGGCGAGGAATTCGTGATGAATCGGATGGGCGCAGTTACCCAGGTAGTTCGCGTCATCGGCGAGGAGGGTGTCGAGTTTGGTGGGGTCGAAGCCGAAGAACTCGCTCATCTGCTGTTTCCCTTCGTCTTGGGTGAGCGACCATCCGACTAGTGCAGCCTTAGTTATGACGTGTTTATGTCTTTATTGGCCGGTCGAATGTAGTTAATTGCAATTTATTTAGGCATAGTGCAACGCAACCGAAAAGGTGGGTTGAGCAGCCACGCCCCGGCTCAGCTCTCGCGTTCGAAGGTAATCATCAGTCCGTCGACCCGCGACCGCGCCGAAGCGGGCTGCCTGACATCGGTGGCAGTGATCGTCTTGAGCCGCCATCCTTGCTGGGCGTGCTGGTTGAGCACTTCCTCCAACGTCTCCCCGGACATCTTGTTGCCTCCCATCAACTTGTCTCGGATCTCGACGACCTTGTATGAGTACGCCATTGCCTTCGCTCCCCTGTTGATCATTAGATGCAACGTGTTTATTGCAACGGTCACTACTGGAATCTATTTATTTGCAACGTTAATAATGGCGGTTTGCGCTGTGTTGCAACGCTGCAAAATCCCCTTTGACCAGGAGGGTTACCGGGGTCCGGGCTTGAGTTTTCCTTCTCGCTGGGGGAAGGGCTCGCCGTTGTTGTATTCCTGGCGGAGGTCGTTGACCAGTTTGAACACCGCGAGGTCGACGAGGCTGGTGAAGGTGCGCGGGGCGGTGGGGTTGCTTTTGAGAAATTCGACCGCGTTGAGGGCGTCCTCGAGGATCGGCGTGGTGAAGGTGACGGACCTGGTGGTGGTGTCACGGTTGCTGCCTGTGCCTTTGGGGCGACCCATTTTCTTCTTGGGTGCTTCGGTGGCGTCGGCTGCTGGCTCTTGCTCCGGCTCGACGGTCTGGCCTGCCTGGACGACCTGCGCTGTTTCGGCTGCTTCGCGGGCCTCGACGGGGATAGCGGGGTGATTGGACCGGCGCCGAGAACTCAGGTTGGTGGCGCGGGGTTCTGGTCGTGCGGACATGGGGGGTTAGCTCGCCTTTCGGACGTTGTCGAGGATGTTGCCGAGGTGCTCGACGTAGGTGCGGTGCAGGTTGGAAGCTTTGGGGGTATTCCATTCGTCCAGTCCGCACCCTGCCTCGGTGGCTTCTGCGATCCAGGTGGCGCGTTGGATCGGCGGGTCGAGGACGGGTGCTTCGAGGCTTTCGCGCAGGTCGGTGCACCACCGGTCCATGCGGTTGGTGCGCTGGTAGCCGTTGATGATGGCGCCGGCGATGACGAGCTGGGGGTTGGTGTACTCCTGGACGATCTCGATGGTGTCGAGGAGCCGGGCGAGGCCGTCGAGCGCGAATTGGCCTGGCTCTGTGACGATGACTACCGCGTGTGCCGCGGTGAAGGCGTTGATGGGGAGCTGGTCGAGCGAGGGCGGGCAATCGATGACGATGAGGTCGTATTTGTCCGTTACCTCGGCGAGAGCGCGTTTGAGGCGGCTCTCGCGGCCGGCCTTCATGGTGACGAGGTTCTGTGCGGCGTCGGCGAGTGCGTCGCTGCCTGCGGGAACGACGTCGACTCCTGCCCACTCGCCGGGGACTATGGCCTCGATGAGGGTGGCGTTCTTGGTTTTGTCGAGCACGGTGGCGAGGGACTGGTCGAGGCTGCCCTGGTATTCGGGTGCGAGCGCTTTGGTGGCGTTGCCCTGGGGGTCGGCATCGACGACGAGGACGCGCAGGCCCAGTGCGGTGACGGCGGCGCGGGTGAGGTTGATGGTGGACGTGGTCTTTCCGACGCCACCCTTTTGGTTGGCGATTGCAAGGATCGTTGCGGCCATTGCAGGTCCTTTCGTTGGGGTGAAATCTACTTATTTAGGACTGGATTAACAATCGAGACACGCATAGATAGGTGATTTTTCAGTGTTTTATGCGTTGGATTTAATGCTGATTGGATGCCGAAGGGGGGAGGTATGGGCTGTGCACCGTGTGCAGGCAGTGTCTCGGTGTTGCGTGTGCGGCGCAATAGACCTCGGAGCTCTGGCGTTCCTCGATCGTGAGGCTGCCGCAGAGAGTGTTCGAGCCCGAAGGGCCGTCCTTCGGGCTCGATGCCCGGAGGACGGGGTCGCCGCCTCGGGACTGGGCCTCGGTTGCCTGAGTTGGGTGAGATGATCCGGGCGGGGCAGCCCGGAGCTCGGGTTGGTCCCTCCTGGTCTGGGTCGCCGGATGATGGTCAGGACTGGTTCCACACGGCCCGTTCTTCAGTGCTTTAATCCTGTCGTGATTATGTCGCTTTTCACCCCGGAGATGCGGTTATTTCTCACTGGTTTATCTACATTGCACGGCCGCATTTCGCCTGGTTGAGCTTTTTGCAGACAAATGAAAAGCGACGGTGCCCGCGTGTTCGGCGGGCACCGTCGCTGTCGGTCAGGCTGCGGCTGACCCTGGGCTGATTGCCTCCTGGGTTTCGGGGTCGAGCGCGGAGCTGATGGCGTCGTACTTGACGGTGTCCGTCCAGCTGTAGCCGGTTTCGACGCTGACACTCTTCGCGTTGACCCGAACTACCTTCCACCACTGTCCGGAGACTTTGACCAGGTAGCCGCGCTTGATGTCCGCGCGGGTGTAGAGCTTCTGGCCTGCGGCCTCCTGGGCCTCGCGGACGTCGCGCCAGTACTGAACTTCGCTTTCGAGCCGCTCGATGGAGTCCTCGAGACTGGCGCGGTAGGCGCCGGTCGCGGGTTCGTGGATCTCGCGTTCCGGGGTTCCGTCCTTGTGGACGAAGAGGACTCGGGAGTGACCGTCTCGGGCTCGCTGCGCTTTGCGTAGGTCGGCTTCGAGTCGGTCGATTCGGCGGGCGACGACGGCGGGGGAGTAGCGGCTGTCGGTGGTTCCCTTTGCGGCGTCGGCCTTGGCCTTTGCGCGTTCCGCGGCGCGGTGGGCCTCGACGGCCGCGGTGCTGGCGGCCTGGGTTCGTGCGACGTCGCGGCGGTGTCGGCCTTCGGAGTGATGTCCTACGAGGATGGGTTGCCCCATCGGGTAGCGACCGGAGAGGTCGTGGGCTTTGGTCTCGGCGGCCTCGGCATCAGCGGCTCTGCGTTCGGCCTTGTTCTCGAGGGCTTCGACTCGGGCTGCTTGGCGGGCTGTGCGGTCCGCTTCCACCTCGGTTTGGTCTCGTACGCCGGACTCGATCGAAAGCTCGACGTCGAACCCGGCGGCGCGCAATGCGTCGGCGGTGCCGTTGATCGTCGCCAGCTTGGGCGCGACGTCGCGGGATCGGGGGATATACCAGGCTCCGAGGATGCGCGACCAGCGCCATTTGTGCGCTTTGAGGACGTCGGCGGTTCCGTCGCCCTTTCGGGTTCCCTCGATGACGGTTCCTTCTGCTTCGGTGTGGTTGATGGCAAGCATTGGTGACCCCGTTTTCCGTGGTGGTGGGCGATTAGTCGAGTGCGCCGGCGGTGACGGCTTCGATGGTTTCGAGAGAGTGGCCGGCATCCTGGGCGGCCTGGCGTGCGGCGCCGTAGGCCTTCACCAAGTCGGTGATATCGAGGGGTTCACCGGCGCTTACGGCTGAGTCGAGCGCAACGGCGGTTTCGATCACGACCGCCAGCTCGGGGGCTAGGTTCTCGGTGTTTGTCATGACTTAATTCTAACGTATTTAAGTCATAGAATCGCGGTTCCTCGACTTATTTCTAACCTGATTATGTGTGTGTTGTGTCACCGTTTTGCACGCGCGTTTGCGCTGGTTGCGGGTCGTTTTGCAGGTTTGCAGGTTGCCTGCAATGGCCGGGGTGTGGAGGTGGTGGTCGTCCCGTCGGCTGGGTGCGTCTGGACCGTGCCGGGTCCGGGGGTGCAAACACGCTTTTCGTTTGCGGCCTCGGGGTCGGGGCGGTAGCTCCCTGCGGTTGTCGACGGGACGGGTGCCGCCGGGCCGGTCTTCCCTACCGGGGCGGGCCCGTTGCGCCGGTGGTGGTCGATCCTGGAGGCTGCCTGGGGTGTGGGGGCGGCGAGCGCCCCACCACCAACCCACAAACCGCCGGCCGCCGACACCGGCCGCCGACACCCGGTCACCACGGCGATCGGTGCACCTGACCGGAGCGCCACCCTGTACGCGTTCGGGTGACCGGTCTTTCATCGCCCGTTTGTGGCGGCGGCACATACGGCTGGTGCCCTCACCGTCGGAACGGTAAGGGCACCAGTTCTCGGATGGGGCCGGTCATTTCCGGCTCGCCCGGACGGAAGCTAACACGCCTGGGGAAGCCCATCGAGTCTCATTGTTCGCGTGGAACCGGAAAGAGTTTATCGCCAGCCATTATTGGCGGATACGAGTGTTGGTGCGCGCTGGGCCGTGGATGGTGACACCTCGTTGCGCTGTGACGTTGGCATTGTCGTGGAGGAGGATTCGGCTGTTGTCGGTGGCGTGGACGGTGGTGTGTCCGTCGGCGTGGATGGTGGCCTGGTCGTAGGCGTAGATCGTGGGTTCGTCAGTGGCGCGAACCTTGGCTCGGTCGACTGCGTAGACGGTGGTCTTGTTGCGGGCTTCGACCTGTGTGTCGTCGAACGCTTCGATGATGGCGGTGGTGTACGCGTAGCAGCGAGAGTGTCCCTCGAGCTGCACCTGGGCCGCGTCGGTGACGACGATGGCCGGCGACCGTGTCTGTTGTTGCGGTGTGCTGGTGGTGATGCGGACGCGTGAGGTGCCGGTGATCCGCAGGGTGCCGGCGCCAATGAGGTCGTGGAGTTCGAGGATCTGATCGGGCGGGGAGTCGACAATGACGGTCTTCGCGCCCTGAGCGAACCGGGCTACGACGTCGGTAGCGGTGCGGCACGGAGTCCGGGGTGTGCGGCACTGTGGGTTACGTGTCGAGGTGGTTGGGCGCCTCATGCTCGATAACCTAGCCGGGATCCGCGGCCGGGTAGTGGGTGCCGCGCTGGGGCGATGAGTCCTGCCTGGGCCTGTGTATGCCCAGCCGCAGCGTTGTTCGTCGATCCACTTGGCCTTTTGTCATGCGGCCCACCGCACGGCTGAATTGATCTGAGACACCACGTCTCGGGCGGTGGAGTAGTCAGCCCTTCCGTTCGATCGGGTGGGGAACCTGCCGTAGCGGACTCGTGCCGGGGCCGAAATTGGTAGCGCAAGCATTCCGATCGGAGTCGTCCGACGTGTCCCGCGCTTCTTACCCCGCGAGCTTCGCCACTCTTGCTCTTCGCTCCACCAGGTAAACAGCTCGCGATCTACCAGATGCCGTGCGGCTCGGCGGACGTTGATCCCGGCAACTCCCCGGGTCTGTGCGGCGATCTCGAGCGTCCGGAGCAGCTGACCGCCCGTGGCCTTCGAGGTGAGCAGTCCTTCCGAGTGCAGGCGGGTCAGTGCTCGTTCGATGTACTCGGTGCCGTAACCAGTCTTCTCCGACAAGCCGGTCAGGCTGTCGACCCCAGACCGGTAGAACCAGTGGACGCGGGCGGTTGCCGCACCGAGGCCGCCGGACCTCAAGGGACTCCATAGATCGTGGGTGTGGTGGGGGAGTAGCGGGATCCCGGGCTCAGAAGCGGGGGCGGGTTCCCCTTGTGTTGCATGAGAAGTAATCTCTACGCCCACATCAGGCGGCTGGTTGAGGGTCCACCGTGCAGCTCGCGTCCCCGCGCTTGGAGTGGTAAGCGTGACCCAGCCTTCCCGTGCCAGCACACGAAGCCTGCGCGAGACTGTGGACGCGTCGAGAGCGCATGCCTGTCCCAGGCGGCGGCAGTCGATGTCGAGAACCCGAGTGCGGGCGGTGCGTGCTAGCGCGGTCAGTGCGTGCAGGATCCGCTCGTCACTTGCTCCTCCTCGGCGGCCCCAGTGCGCTGTTGTCACCGCGAGGGCATGTTCGATGGCGTCGAGGTCGTCGTCGATCGGTTCACGGGGCGCCTGGCCTGGGTCAGCGGTGAAGGTCGCGGCTCGGGCGAGGGCGCGGGTCCATTGGCGTTCTGTGTCGTCGCGGCCGCGGGCCGCGTCCTCACGAAGCCGAATCAGACCTGGGGCTGTGACAACGGCGGCGCGGGCGTCGTCGAGTGTGTGTCCGGCGCGGGCCATGGAAAGAAGGATGGTGTACGCGAGGGCACTTCGGTCCGCCCCTTTCGCCGGCACCGTCGCGAGCAAAGCCGCAGTTCGGTGGGGTAGCGGCCGCCGGGGTCGGTCGAGTCTCGGACCCGCCGCATCCTCAATGATCCGCGGACGTCGATGTTCGTCGGGCGGTGTAGCGGGCTCGACATGGGGATGCCGTGCGAGGAGCCAGTTGACGACCTCCGGCGTCGTCCCGCGGCTGACGCGCTCGAGAGCCTGCTGCAACTCGGCGCCGGCCAGGTGGGGGACGGACCGTCCACCGTTGCGGTGTGGTGCCCCTGGAGGCCGCACAACCCCCTTATCGGGGTTTCTCAGGGGGGATTTGTCGAAGGTTGGGTAGTGCTGAACGAGCACCCGGTTGAGTTCGCCGACCGCGGCCGGATCGGCACCGTCCTCGCCAAGTCGGAGCCAGATGTGTTGGCCGCCCGTCGGCCCGGAGTGCGCACGCAGGAAGTGGACACCCAGGTCGTCGAGGTGTGCGGCGAGGCGGTCCGAATCGGTACGAGCCTGTTCGGCGCCAAAACGGGAGGTGTCGAAGTCGAACGCGAGAAGCCGAAAGCGGTGGTCCGAGCTGGCGAGATAGATCGCCCAGGGAAATTCCGGCCGCTGCAGGGGCATGGAGACACTGGCGTCGTAACTGTGCTTTCGGTCCGGGTCGACGCGAACGCGCCGCCGCGGCGACCACATGCGGGTGCATGTGTTGTAGAGCTGCGTGTTTGGTGCGCCCTCGTCGGCATACGAGGTAATACGCGCATGAGTGATTGAATCGGCAACAGGGTATGAGGTACTTGCCCGACTCGCAGTAGGCAAAGTGCTACCCTGAGACGTACCTAGCACGGTAAGTCCCTTCGGGGATGCAGTAGTTGCGAGCGGCGAACTCGCTATCTACAAGACAGACCCTGGTTTCTCCGGCATGAGAGCCAGGGTTTTGTCATATCTGCAGACGTACTACTGCGAACGGCTATTTAGATGTCGCACGCGGTCAAGCAGTCAGCGGAAGCACCTCCTGGTCGAGATTCAGTTCACGAACGAGGTCGGGTCGGCCCGCGCGGAGAGCCAAGAGGTCGGAGACGTACTGGCTGACCGACGTGACGCCGTGCGCCTTCCGCTCGCTGTCGAGCAAGTCATAAAGCTCGTCCGGCACCCGTCCAAGCCTTTTGCGGTCTCCCAGACTGGGTCGACCGGGCTTGGCATGTGATCCCTTGCTTGTGGTTGGCATGGCGTTCCTCCCTCTCGTGGGATTCCGGCAATTCTGGTCCTGGAATGGTGAGGAGTAGCGGAGGCGCGCCGTAACTGGTCCAAAAAAGCTCGCAGTGACTACTATAAGGCCGCAATCTAAAACGGGCACATCGCGCTGCCGTCACCGAACATAGGGGGACATGCCAAAATGCTCGGTATGGGACGAGCCGATGCTTCTGTTGCGACCCGGGTCGAGGAACTCTTCAAGACTCGGTGGCCCCGGGGCAACAAGACCTCGAACGCCCTCGTCGCGGAGTTCGTGAGCCGCGCTGTTGGACGAACGATCGACCGGCAGTACATCTATCGGATACGAACCGGCCGCGTCCGCAAAGTTGATGTACCCGTCCTCGAAGCAATTGGGCAGTTCTTCGGTCAGAGTCTCGACTACTTCTCCGGAGCCACCCCGGATCCTGCCGATGAGCTCCAGCGGGCGTTGCAGGACAGCGGCCTCCAGATCGCCGGCCTCCGCGCGAAGAAGCTGACACCCGAAGCGAGGCACGAGCTTGCACGCCTCGTCCGCGAGGCAAGCGACATCCTCGCGCGCGACTTCCCGAAGACCGAGGATTAGCGTGCGTGGCCGACGGCGCATCGATGCGCTTGTCCGGAAACTGGTTCCGGATCCATTCGACCTCGACCAGTTCCTCGCGAATGCGTCGACGGAGATGGGGCTACCGATCCGGATGCTGAGCGGGGTTTCATCCGGCCTCCCGTTGTCCGGGGCCTCTTTCGTAACCGACCGGTGTGCATTCGTATCCGTACCCGCGTCCACCAGCGAAGATCACCACATTTTCATCGTCAGCCATGAGGTGTTCCACCTCCTTGAGGGGCACAGCTGCTCCGCAGCCGCGGAGGATCATTCCAACAGCCTGATTCGGTCCTTCCGGCGTCAGCGCATTGAACTGAGCTGCGAACGCTTCGCGTGGAAGGTCGGGACTACCGTTCTAAGGCAACGAGTGCGGGCAGTCGGCCCCGCTGAGGCGCCCGCGCGCATGCTGTCCTCCGCATTCGGTTTCCGGGCATAAAATAGCGACGGATGGAGACTGAATGATCGAGTGGGTGGCGTGGGCCTCTTGCGTTGTAGGCGCGCTTCTCGCGGGGCTGGGCCTGGTCAAAGCGATCCCGGACCGAACGGTGCTCGGCATGGGGATCATTTTCTACTCGTTGACATTGCACACATATTCGCCCCTGCTGATCTTCGGGGAACGGCAGCCGCTGACAACCGAAGACCGGATATGGGGCGCAACCTTCGCTGTTCTAGGTGGTTGGTCGTTCCTCATCCTCGCGCTCGCCATCCTCCACGCGAGCCGGACGCACAAAGAGGACTGGGCGAATCCGGCACTCCGGCGTGACCTCTCGATCCTCTCGATAGCAGCGGTGAGCAGCGCGCTCGCGTTGCGGCTCGAACTCTCGAGTGGTCATTTCGCGCCCACGGCAGACTTTTTGAATGTCTACGGTGATGATCACCGCGTGGTGCTGTACCAGCTGACGTTTCTGCCGTGGATCGCCGTGCCCGTCGGCGTGCTCGGATACATGACCTGGAAATACAGCTCCGGCCTCAGCAAGGTCGTAACAATCGCCGGCTGCATGTGCGGTGTGCTGTGGGGGATTTGGAAACTCGCAGGGGTCGTGTTCCGCTTTGTCGCGGGGGACAGCATCGGGATCGAGTCTCCGGTAAGCGTCGGGCTCGGGTTCCTGACTGTGCTTCTCGTGACCTGTGGGCTCGGCATCTTCGGAGCAGGCAACGCCTGGCGGCGGGTATCGGCGATGATCGAGTACGGGTGGAACCGCAGAGTCGACGACGCCCGCCACCAGGAGGGCTAGACGTACTGCGTCTTGAGTCGTGACTTGAAGATTTTGCCTGAGTCCTCGCGTGGAAGGCTGTCGGTGATCACGACCGTTGCAGGAATCTTGTAGCGGGCAAGAACACCGTCGAGGGACTCCCTGATGCCGTCGGGCGTAAGGTTCGCCCCGGGCCGGGGGATGACGTGCGCTGCGACCGACTCACCGAATTCGCCTCCGGGGACGCCGAATACTGCGACGTCTTCCACGGTCCCCAGCGCCGTGATCGCGTTCTCGATCTCGGCCGGATAGATATTCACGCCACCCGAGATGATGACCTCTGCTGTGCGGCCGGTGAGGTAGAGAAAGCCTTCGTCATCGAGGTAGCCCTCGTCGCCGACGGTGATGTATCCCGGGAATGGAACTTTGTTCGTCGACGCGTGATTCAGGTACTCGAAGGCGGGCCAGTAGTCCGCTCCTTTGACGTAGACGCGTCCCGTCGCGCCCGCCGGTAGTTTGTTTCCCTCGTCGTCGGCGACCAGGACGTCGGCGGCGTCTACCGGGCGACCGACGCTGCCGGGGCGCGCAAGCCACTCGTCGGCATTGATCCACGTGATGGTGCCGGCCTCGGAGCAACCGTAGAACTCGATGAGGGCGTTACCGAACCACTGGATTGCGGCTTCTTTGACTGCTGGTGGGCACGGCGCTGCGGAGTGGATGACATGGGTCAGGCTGGAGACGTCGTAGCGCGCCCGAACGTCATCCGGAAGTGACAGGAGCCTCGACAGCATCGTCGGCACTATCTTGACCTGCTGGATCTTTCGCTCGGCGACGTGCTGTAGGAACCGTTCGGCGTCGAACCTCGGCATGATGGTGATGTTCGTGCCCATCCTGAGTGCGAGGACGGCCAGCGCATTAGGGCTGGTGTGGTAGAGCGGACCGGCGACCAGCATCTGTCCACCTGGGGCCAAACCCATCCGGTTCGCGGTACCGCCGGCGATGGAAAGCAGCTGATGAGGGGTCATACGTTCGCGCATGACGCCCTTCGGCGTTCCTGTGGTGCCTGATGTATAGATCAATCCCATCGAGTCTGCAATTGCCCCCTCCTGGTAGGGGAGCGGCTCCGCAGCGTTCTCGATCCACTCTTCGAGGGTTTGGCTCGTTCCAGTCACTCGGGAAAGCTCTGGAGACAGCCCCAACTCACCCAGAAGCTCCGGCGGCATGGCCACTTCCACCAGGACGGTGTCGAGACCTGCTGTCTCGATGGCCTGCTGCACGGTGCCGACGAATTCGGTGTGGGCGAAAACCAATCGGACGCCGCTGTCGCTGAGGACGTGCTGCACCTCGGGGGAGGTCCAGTGCCAGTTGATCGGTACTGGATTCGCTCCACAGCTGGCCGCGGCGAGCGACACCTCGAGGAATTCAATGTCGTTGCGGAGCATGAGCGCGACACGCTCGCCGGGCTGTATCCCTGCGGCCTTGATCGCGGTCGCGAGGCGCCCGGCGCGGTCGTGCGACCTCCATTGCTCGCGGACGCGGTTTCCGCAGGTAAGGGTGGCGGGGGCTTCCTGATCGCTAGCGGTCATGGGGCATGAGTCTGCCACGGCCATTCGGGCGTCGGTGACACGCCCATAGCTTCTTTGTGTTGCGGCGAGCGGCACGACACGGTTTACTCCTGATTGCCCAGACGATCAGAAATGATCGTTTCGGCCTTGAGGTCGGTCGCGGGGACTCGCCTCAGACGGGGAGGAAGACGACTGTGCGCCGACAGCTACGGAGACGTATGCGGAGGCCGAGTGCGGGTGCGTTCGTACGCATCTTCGACGTCCTGGACGGTAAGGCCGAACTCTTCGGCCAACCGCTGAGCCACGTCTTCTTTCAGGCGAGAATGGCCCCGCTCGACAGTCGCCAGAGCGGTCGTGGAGATACCGATCTTTGCGGCGAGCTGTGGTTGCGTGAGTCCCGCAAAAACCCGCAGATCGCCCAAGTAGCGCTGATCGGGCTTGATTTTGACGACGTCCTCCATGGCGATTCCAAGAACGGTGACGGCTCGCTTGAGGCTGTCGGCCTGCGGGGTGCTCTTGCCCGTTTCCCAGGTAAGGACAGCGCCTGGGCTCACTTCCGCGAGGCGGCCCAACTCCCCGACCGAAAGCTTCTTTTTCTCTCGCGCCTTCTTGAGGGCTGCGGGAGCGAACCCCCGCAGTATTCGTCTGCTCATCCCTTGCTCCCGCGCATGAGCCCCCACTTTGCCTGACTCCAATCTATGCCGTCCCAGTATGTTGCGATATAGTACGGTCATGATATCCGGTTTTAAATTGAGCACTTAAACCAGGAAACGGGGGTGGATATGCGGTCTGAGCAGGATGTTCGCGAGGCGGGAACCATCGCGGACCGGGCGACGCTTCCAGCCCCGAAGAGACTCAGCTGCCGGCGGGCTTTTCGCCAAGCTCCGAGGCAGCTGAAACGGTTGACGATGAGAGGTCATGCCGGATCTCGTATGCAGCATCGCAGCCTAGAAGGGATCCCAGGTGCGCTCGTGATTGGCGTCCCGGTGCGCGCCTGGGATCTGTTCTCTACCGCGACGTTTCCACGCGTTGCGCGTCCACACCGCGGAACCTCGAGTCCCTGCGGTCCGTTGCCGTACCCATCTGGAGGACTCGATGACTTCGAGTGTAATTCAGGCATCAACCTCGGGATTCGCTCCGACTGACCACACCTCCGACGCCCTCCGTCTACAGGACTGCGCCCCGGCATTGGCCGACGAGCTCCCACCCTCACTTCTCGCGGCGGTGTGGACCCGGTGCGGTGTGGTCAGTTCCTGTCCGGGCCGATGCCCAGGACATGTCTGCGTGAGTGTCTCGCTCACAGGGCTTCCGACGTGCCCGATTGGCCATTCACTGGTCCCCGCCGTTCGGCACTCTCGTCCCCACGCCTGACAGCCTTCACCATCCCCAGCCTTCCTCTCTCGTCATAGGCCTCGCCGCTGACGGCCCGATTGGCTGATCCACCCGAACGTCTCAACCACAACGAATCGAAGGGTAAGTACATGAGTCACAACGAATCCGGCGGGCAACACCGCCTCCGGAAGCAGGGGGCAACTCAGAAGATTGCACTTCTGGGCGCGGTCACGGTCGTAATCGGGTTCGCTACGAACGGGATCGCCAACGCCGCCCCGGACCAACCCGGAATCACGACCCCCGAGACGCCCGCAGATCAGCCGGGAATCACTACTCCCATTGAGCCTGCGCCGGTCGCGCCCGCCCCGGCTGAGGCCGCCGAGCCCCAGCCGGAACCGGTGTACTGGGGTGAGGCACCGGCGGAGCCGGTCGTTTACCAGCCGATCCCGAACTTCGACTACGAGAACAACGAGTACGTCGAACCGGAGAGTGGTTACGACGACGTCGCGCCGGTGCAGTTTCAGGATCTACACCTTCCGCAGTGGGTGGAGCCCACGCAGCCGTTCATCGCGCCGCGAGACACCCTGCGGTTCGGTGAGCTGCACCTCAAACAGCCGAACTGGGTGTCCGATGTAGACAGAGACCGCACCAACAACTCCGTCGCGGTTGTCGAGTCCGGTGCGACGACATTCTGGCGGTCACTCGGTGTGGAGACCTCCCGCGCCGAGCGGATCTCGGCGGCGCAGGTCGGTGCAGGTGCTATTGGTGCGGTCACCGCCGGGACGGGGGCCGCTGTCGTGGCCGGTACCGCGTGTGCTCTTGCAGCGGGCACGGTCGCCGGGATCGTCGGTATGAGCGCGGGCAACGTCTTCCTCCCTGGAATCGGATGGGCCCCGGTCGGCGTCATTGCCACCGCTGGTGGGGCTGCAGCTGGCGCGGCGGCCTGCGCCCCTCCCGCGTTCGTCGCCGCCGCGGCCCTCGGTGGTCTCGGCGCGGCCGCCGCGGTGACCCCGTTCGCGGCCGCGGACAAGGGTGAGCCGAAGGAGGTCGAGGTCCCGGACGTTGACCAGACGGCCATCACGGAGCAGACCGAGCAGGTCCTCGAGCAGTGGGAGGCCAACCCGGTCGGCGCCCAGGTCGTCTCAACGGTGCAGGACATCGTCGAAACGGCCCCGGTCATCGACCAGCAGGTCCGCGACTTCGCAGCAGCCCAGCCTGGCGGGGAGCAGGCGCTCGAGCAGGTCGACACAGCCTTGGACACGTTCTTCGGTGACTCGACACCGGGTCTGGCCTCGCAGCTGGTCAGCAATGCCGTCGCCGCGGGTCTCCCCGTCCCGGTCAGCACGTAGGGGCATCGGTGGCGGTGATGATGATGAGGCGATCGACTGTCCGGGTCGAGCGACGCCCCCTGCCCGCAGCGGGGTTGTCCTTCGCGGGCTGGGTGGTGCGCATCGCCGCCACCACGGCCGTCTTGGGCGCAGGGAACTGGGTTGAGGCTCTCCGTCATTGGATTTCACCCGACCCGGCTCCGTGGGATTCCGGTTTCGATCTCTACGCGACTGCGGCGACATCGGTCACGGCGTTCGTCATTCACCTAGGTGGCGGCGGGCCGGTGATCGCGATCGCGACCGTGTACGGGTTCATCGCATTTCTGATTGCGACGAGCGCGTTGATTGTCGGGGCGGACTGTGTGTGGATCGCCGGGGCGCGTTCGGGAGAGAGCGTGACGTGCCTGATTCTTGCGGTGGGTGCAGTCACAGCATGGGCCGGCATCCACCCGATCTACTGGGAAACGCCGACTGCCTTCTGCAGTCTCCTGGCGCTGTGCCTCCTGACGTGCACCTTCGTCGGCATGCAGGTGGTGACCACCCGGCCGGTGAAAGCCTCACCGTCACTGCCGATGCCGGCCGCTGCCTCAGCCGATCGTCGAGGGGACGCACAGTGACACGGACACCGGGTGATCAGGATTCCCGCGTCAGCTCGGCGAACGAGGACCGGGTATGGGCCAGCTTCTTCGAGCAGGCCAACACGAAGGAAACCACAGCGCCACCTCACCCTTCGCACCGCCGAGCGTTAGTTGGCGAGAGTGCGCGCGCGGTGGGACGCCGGCTCGCTGCCTTTACCGGTGCGCTGCGCGCTATACCTCTACGCCGAGTGATGGTCTCGGTGGTGGTGCTCACCGCGGTGGCGGGCGCTGTCGCCCTGGTCGTCGCTGGGATTGCGGTGATGTCGAATGGGCCGGCTCCAGCTGCGCCCGCGGCGACGGTCACGCCCACGACAGAGCCTGAATGGTGTCTGGAAGGTGGATCGGCCACGGGGGTGCTGACGACGAGCGCCGCGGGCGATTCCACGTCAGGGTCCGGGGTGGTCGCTGCCCTCGAATATGCCTATTACGTGCAGCGATCCGGTGCGGCTGTACGCGCGCTGATCGCGCCGGGCGCCCCGTTCAACACCGCTGACAACATCCAAGCGAACATCGACCAGTTCATCCCGGCCGGGACGTCGCATTGTGCGGTCATCAGCCCCGAGGGCGGTGGTGTGTACGCGCTGACGTTGCGCGAGCGCCAGCCTGACGGCCGCGAGGTCGTCTACCAGCAAGAAGTCCGTGTCGCCGAACAGGACGGCCGATACATGGTCGCGTCCGTCACGAAAGCCAAGTAGGGGAGAGATCACATGATTCGGCGAATTCGTTCGAGTGCCGCGGTCACCGTCGCGGCAGCATTGGTCTCGGTTGTCGGCGGCGGCGCTGCCGCGTCTGCCGCTCCGGGCGAGCTGACCAGCGGCTCGTGCGCGCCGTACATGGCGGTGCTGGTACCGGGAACGTGGGAGACCAACGAGAACGCCGACCCGAACGTGCCGGTCGGGATGCTCGCCGAGGTCGGCAAGGGATTGAAAGACAAGTACGGCAGCCGGATTCGCGTGGTTTTCCCGGCATATCCGGCTTCGGCCTTCGACAAGGGGAAGACCTACACAGAATCAGAGGAAGCTGGGGTGGCCGCGGTCAACCGGGTCCTCGAAGAGGCATGCGCAACAACCCAGATCCTGTTGGCCGGCTATAGCCAGGGGGCGCACGCCGCGGGCGATGTCGCCTCGTCGATCGGTAATGGCCGCGGGCCCGTTCCGGCGAGCCAGGTGAAGGCTGTGGGTCTGGTCGCTGATCCCAAGCGTGGTCCGGGTAGTGGGCAGTTGGTTGGTCCGACGGTGGCCGGAACGGGTATCGCTGGAACGCGTCCGGGTGGGTTCGGACAGCTGGCGTCGGTGACCCGGCAGATGTGTTCGCCGGGTGACCTGTACTGCGCGACCGACGCTGACTCGGACGGGATGCTCGGTTCGATCGGCAGGCTGATCGGTAATGACACCGGCGCAGTGTCCGGGTCGTCTCCGTCTGTCGGTCAGGCCGGTGTCGCGGCCTCTCCCTTGACGGGTCAGTACGGTGGCGCAAGCTCGGCCGGTGTGACCGCGCAGAACAGCACGGAGGGCTCGGCGGCCGCCGATCTGGTGAGCGATTTCTCGCAGGCCAATCTGGGGGGTGTGCCCTCGACCCCGGAGGTGATGCGTCAACGGATCGAGGCACTGCCCACCGATTCTGGTGTGAGGACCGGGGAACAGGCCTCCCAGATCGCTGGTGTGGGTGCGTCCGCCGCTTCGCTGATTCGGACGCTGGCGCCGTTGCAGGATGTGGCAGAGTTCGCGGCGGGCAACGCGTCCGCGGTCAAGAGTTTGACCTCGGCACCGGCCGATTCACCGCAAGCGGCGGCCGCGCAGGTCCTCGATGTCGCCAGCAAGGTCGACCTGGCGGGGCTGATCAAGACCGCCGGAACGGTGTCGGACACCGTGTCGCTGTTGTTGTCGGAGACCTCCGGCGCCGTGGGAGGTGATTCGGCGGGCCAGAGTGCGTCACCGACCGTGGCGCGGACCGCACTGTCGGGACAGGTCGACACGCTGACCTCTCAGCTCGGGCCGCTCGGCGCGATGAATCCGGACACCTTGTCCACGGCCGCGTCGGCGCTGTCGGTGCTCAAGCCCTCGACGCTGATCAACCAGGTCCTTGCCGTCGGGTCGAACATCGGTGAGTTCGCGGCGAACTTGCCTGGGATCGGCGCGAATCTGGTTGCACTGCCGCAGAGGATCGCTGCCCTGGACGTCGACGGCGCTCACCGGGTAGCCGGTGAGCTCAACAACTTGTTTTCGCCACTGGTGAAGATGGCCGCCGTGGTGGACTTTCACACCGCAGCGCAGGTGATGGCCCTGATTCCGGATCCGTCCGGATACACCCAGATCGCGGCGATGGTCCTCAATCTGCTCGGCAACCTCGACGTGATCCGCTTGGCCAACAACGTCGGCCAGGCACAGGAAGTGGCGTGGGCGGCGCTGAAGAACCCGGCCGCGCTCGCGGGACTGTTGCCGATCGGGCTGGATCTGGCGTCGGTGGCCACCGGCGTGCTGTCCGGCGGGACGAACACGGACCCCTCTCAGCTCGGCGCGCAGACGCAGGTCAGCGGCCAGTCTGCGCAGTTGGTGGCCAATGCACAGGGTCAGGACCTGGTCGGCCTCGGCGGCACTCTGACCTCCCTCGCAAATTCTGAGGGGGCCCAGGATTTGGTGTCCCTGGCCAAGCAGGGCTTGGACGCTGCCTCGTTCTACGCGTCCGGCGCTCACCAGTCCTACGGCAACTTCCTCGTCGACGGCGCGCGAACCGCACTGCAGTGGCTCCTGGACTTCTTCACCAAGTCTCTCGGCGGTGCCTGAGCACTGGTCATCGACGAATCCACGTTTTTTCCGGCAGCACAAGAAAGGAGGGGAGCAATGGTCACACCGGCAGCCTGGGCGGGCGATGCGCGCGGCGCGATCACGTTCTCCTCATCCCTTCGCTCGACGGGCGGAGGGGTGCGGGCAGGACCCTGACCGGGTCTGACTGATTGACCTTTGTCGCCATCGTTTTCGATCCGCGAACTTTCCTCACCTTTCGTGCCCGGGCGGGCATGTTGACACGAAGGACGAACTGCCATGACCTGGAAGGCATTTGTAGCTGTAGTGGCTGCGATCGCCGCTGGGCTGTTCGGCCTGATCGTGCTCGGATCGGGGTCGGACCCTGCGGAGACGAACTGCCTGCCCGCCCCGGGCCGCGGTGCGCCGACCGCGCCGGGTTCGGTGGTTTTCCCGATGCGGGAAGGCACCTACCAGGTGTCCTCGCCGTACGGCCCGCGAGACGGCGACCTTCATGAGGGCACAGACTTCGCCGCCCCACTTGGGACCCCGATCTACGCGGCCGCCGACGGCACCGTTGCGGTGGCCGGCCCAGCGAGCGGATTCGGCCAGTGGATCGTGCTCGATTCCACCGTGAACGGTCAGCCAATCTCCACCGTCTACGGGCACATGGCCCCGGACGGTGTGCTCGTAAAGACCGGGGACAAGGTCACTGCGGGACAGCAGATCGCGGCCGTTGGCAACGGCGGGACGAGCACCGGCCCTCACCTGCATTTCGAGGTATGGCAGGGTTCGCGGATCACCGGCGGCGAGTCCACCGACCCGATCCCGTGGCTCTCCCGCGCGACCGAGCCGACCGGAACCATCGAGTCACCGGTGCGATTGGCTGCCGCCATCAGCCCAGCCCCGTCCAGCGGTGTCGGGTGTGGTCGCCCGGTCGGCGGATCGGGCCTGAACGTCGAGGCACTGCTGGCCGACTTCCCCGCTGCGGCACCGTTCGTGCCGTGGATCCTCAAGTACGCGGGCAAGTGCCCGGAGACCACACCCCCGATCGTCGCCGCGCAGATCCGCAACGAATCCGGCGGATTCCAGGTGAACGTCACCAACCCGAAATCCGGAGCGCAGGGACCGACACAGTTCATGCCCGCCACCTGGGCAACGAAGGGCATCGACGGCGACGGCGACGGCAAGGCCGACCCGTTCAGCATCGCCGACGCGGTCGCCTCGCAGGTCTCGTACGACTGCGAACTGGCTGACCTGGCGAAGAAGGACATGACCGCCGGCAAGGTCACCGGCGATATCACCGCGTTGATGCTCAGCTACTACAACTGTGGTCCCGGATCCTCCCAGTCCGCGGGCGGGGTGTGCCAGAACACCGAGACCCAGAACTACGTCACCGACATCCCGAAGTGGGCGCAGAAATGGTCGGCCGAAACAGGGTCGACCGGAGGCCCATTCGGGGAGCAAGTGCTCGCCGCCGCCCGCCGCTGGCTGGGCACCCCATACGCCTGGGGTGGCGGCGACGAGAACGGCCCGACCCGCGGGAAACAGGACGGCGGGGTCGCCGACAGCTTCGGCGACTTCAACAAGATCGGCTTCGACTGCTCCGGTCTGGTGATGTACGCGGTCGCGGCGGCGTCGGGTAAAGCGATCATCCTGCCGCATCAAGACCAGAGCCAGATCGATTCCCCGGCGGGCACCCCGGTCGCCAGCGCCGCGGATCTGCGGCCCGGCGACATCATCCAGCCGCACTCCGGCCACATCTTCATCTGGGTGGGCGACAACACCGTCATCGAAGCCCCCGAGTCCGGTGGCGTGGTCCAAGAACGGCACTGGGAGCCGCCCGCTTCCGGTCTGAGCGCAAAGAGGTTCGGATGAGCACCCGACACAGCACCCGCCCGGCCCTGTCAGCGGAGGGCCGAAACATCCACCCCGACAGGACAGGACGGCACCTGATGAGAAGTAGAGCCCTCACCGCGAGCGTGGCGGCGGTCACCGCATTCTGCGCATTGCTGGCAGGCTGCGGCGCCGACAAAGACACTGGGCAGGCTGTTCCGTCGCCCGCTGCGCCTGCCCAACAGTGGACCCCCGGCCCAACGGGCACCGCGGAGCGCACCGCGCCCCCCGTCCCGTCCACGCTGCCACCTCAGGTCGCTGACCTCGACCGCGCCGACGCCAGCGATGTCGCAGAGGCCGCACTGACCGTGTGGTTCACCTGGGACACCACGACTGATTCGGGCCCGAATGACGGATCGGTGCGCGCCACACCGCTGCTCGCGGCTGCACTCGCGCGCATGGTCGCGAGCGAGGTACCGGCTCAGGGACCAGGCGGGGACTGGCTGGGGTGGTCGGCGCAGCAGGCCCGGCTGGTACCGACCGTGTCCGCAAGCGCGGAGCCGGTTCCGCCGCAGACCGACGAGAAGGCATACCGCTCCTACGTGATCGATCAGGCGGTGACCATGCCCGACGGCACGGTGACCGATCACCGGCAGTCGGTCGTCGATGTGGTTCTCGCCCGCAACGGCGGCGGATGGGAGGTCTCTCGCGTCAGCCTCCGATGACTACCGACCTGCACGCCTTGCAACGCAAAGGACGAATCTGATGACCGATTCCATCTACCCAGCCGAACCACCGGTCGACCTGCGCTCGGCACGAAAGATCACCCCGCCGCCCCCAGCTGCGGAACCGGAATTCGAGAACCCGCACGCCGACGAGCCCGAGGTGTGGGCGCCGGCTGCCGGATCGGAACCGGAAGGCTCTGACCAGGACTATGTCTGGGACGAGGGAGACAGCGACAACCAGCAGGAACTTGCACCAGCAGTAGCCGCCCCGGCGTGGCATGAGGAGCTGTTGCCCACACCGCCCAACGCTGAAACTGATCCGGCGCGATGGGGTCGGCGCGGATGGTTCAACACCGTCAGCGGCGGGGCGTTGAAGCTGCGGCCCCGACCTGAGGAGGTCCTGCACCGTCGGGGCGTAGCCGCAGTGGGGCGGCCCTTGATCGGCGACCAGCTGATCATGGTCGCGAATCCGGATGGCGGCCAGGCCAAGACAGTGAGCGCGCTGATGCTGGGGAACACCTTCGCCACCTACCGGCGGTCGGGCCCCCCGGTGGTGTGGGACAACAACGAATCCGAGGGCACTCTGGGCCTGCGGGCGGCGTCGGCGGTACCGGCAACGTCCGTGTGGGATCTACTTGCCAGCTTCGGCGACCTGGCCGCCCCGCACGCGGCAGCTTCGGGACTCTCTCAGTTCCTCAGGCCGCAGCCGACCGGTGCGGAGGTACTCGCCTCCGACGATTCGGCCGACCGTTTCGATGAGATCGAGGGCGAGGACTGCGAAAAGATCTACTCGGTTCTGCGCCGATGGCGTGACCTAGTGATCGTCGACACGGGCAACAATCGGCGGTGCGAGAGCTGGGTGTGGACCGCACGAAACGCACATGTGCTGGTGATTCCGATCGTTTACGCCCTCGACGCGACAGTGGCTGTCCTGAAAATGGTCGAGTCACTCAAGCGGCTCGGGCTCGAGGACTTGGTTGCCAACGCGATCGTGGTTGGCACTCCGAACTCGGCCGGACCCGACCCGGAACTGCACGATCAGATCCACGAAATCCTCTCCAAGGTCGGCATCCGCAACTTCACGGACGTGCCTTTCGAGCCCGCCTTTCCCCGGGGCGGGCGCATCGACTACGACCGTCTCTCTGAGGAGACCCGGCGGGCGTGGGTGCGGGTGACCGCGATGACGGCAACCGTGCTCGCCGAATCAGCGCACCACGGGACTACCGCATCGACCACGGGCGACAGGCCCGCCACCGGCCCATTGGTGCGGGACCAGGAACAGCGCACCGGCAGGCCAGCACGCTTCGCTGAACTCGACCGGCACCTCGACCGGCACGTCGAGCAGGTTTACCGCGGTCCGGATCACGGTGAGCGCCGGCACCTCGCATGAATCCGATCGATCACCGAATTCTCTCCGACAGGAAGGCCCACTTCCCCATGGGAAACACGCTGAACGACAATCGCACCATCTTCATTCGCGGCCGCTGGGCGCGCCGCCTGACTGCGATCGCGCTGGTAGCCCTCGCCACAACGCTGATCGGGGGAGGGCCAGCGCAGGCCGCCACGACCATCCTCGCGGCCGAGAATCCCTTCGATGGGGTCACGCCCGATTTCTCGATCTTCGGTCTCCAGTTCACTCAGGCCTGGCAGAAGGTGCTGGGCGGCTTTTGGGGCATCGGTTTCGTGGTCACCGCGTTCTCCGCGATCCGGGCCACCGTGGCTTTGGCCCGTGCAAAGAAGGGCGGCTACGGCGTTCAGGTGGCCGAGCAGACCGAGGACGCGAAGTGGGCCGGGATCGCATTCGGGGCCCTGAGCATGCTCGGTGTCATTGTCGGCGGCGTCATCACAGTCTTCCAGTGACCGGGAGCCGAGCAATGTCGAACCTCGCTGATGCCGGCCCTCTCCCTACCGGAGGTCCTCAGCCGATCGGCGGCGTCCTGGTCTCAGAGTTCTTGACCTCGAACTGGCTATTCGTCTTCGGCGGAGTATGGGGCCTCGGTTTCGCCTACGTCGTGTTCTCCGCGATCCGGTGCACGGCGACTGTTGTCCGCGCGAAAAGGCGTGGCGACGAAGTCCCGATCGAGCTCACCGAGGACGCGAAGGGGGCCGGGATCGCAGTCGGGGCGATGAGCATGCTCGGTGTCCTCGTCGTCGGCCTCGCCACGATCATCGCGTAACAGCGACTCAACTACCCCTCTTTGCAGAAGGAGAAATGTTATGGCTAAGAACTTTTCGTCGGTCACCCCACAGTCCGTGTCGGGCAAAAAGACCCCAACCACGGCGCCCACTAACGGGAAGGTGGCGTCGGAACCAGCCTCGACGGGACGCGGCTCCGGTCGCCGAAAGCAGCTGGTGTACGGCCTCGGTGCGGTCATACTCGTGGCCCTCGTCGTGCTGATGGTCGGCCTGCTCACCCGCGGGGGCGACGATGAGCAGGGCGGCACGCCGCAAGCACCGCACGGCCCGTCGCAGATCGTCGACGGAGTCCCTTCGGGCTACACCCGGGACAAGGGCGGTGCAGCGACGGCCGCGGTGAACTTCCTGCAGGCCGACGACAAGGCCATGGCCGGCCAGTTGAACATCGCCAACGTGGAAAAGGCTCTCGTGGCCGAGAACCCGAGCCCGAAGCTGGTCTCGATCCTCGACAGCGCGCGGGATAGGCAGGTCACCGGTGACACTTTCACCACTTTGCCCGCGACCGTGACGGTGCGGTCGCTGTCTGCCGATGCCGCAGACGTGTCGGTATGGGCTCTGGGCTCCGGGTCACTGAACTCCAACGCCGCGGGCGACAAGGCCAGCGTTGCAACGTGGGGCACGGCCGACCTGCATCTCGTGTGGGCGGACGGGGACTGGAAAGTGCAGGACTACGCCTTCCGCGTCGGTCCCCAGCCTGGCCAGGAGACCACGTCGTCCTCGGATTCCTCGCAGATCGAGTCCGGCTACTACAGCTTCTTCGTCAACTAGGGGAGGGGACGGCAATGGTTCGTCGTGGACTGCTGGTGGCGCTGATCTCGGCGTTGCTGATGCTCGTGGGCGGCGGTGTGGCCTCCGCACTCTGCGCCCCGCCGAGTGGGAACTCGGGGGGCGGGGCCGCAGCCGCACCGGTCGATGGGGCGTCACTGCCACAGGGATTCCCGGCGGACCTTCGCCAGTTCGTGGCCGGCACGGACGAATTCCGGGCCGGGCCGTGGTTCTCTGGCCCGTGTGCAAGTAAGGGCGGCGACCTGGGCGCATACATCAATACCGCGTTCGGGCAGGAGGACCGGCTGTTGTGGTGGTCCGATCCGGAGAACCAGAACAGCGGCGTCGAACCGGCGCACGGCGACCTGCCGCGGGTCTTCCCGTATGACGACACCGCGTACAAGATGCCCGAGGGCACGTGCGCGGACGATGTGAAGTCCTGGGCGACCCCGTCGTCGTCGAACCCGTGGGGGTTCACCTGGGCGACCGAGCCGGACCGGGCTTCGGTCGATGCGATGGTCGCCTCGGCCGCCGAACGCGGTGACGTCCCCCCTCAGGCATGGTCGACGCCCTGCAAGATGGACGGCGACAAGACCGGGATGTTCTGTGCCCACGCGTTCTTCGTCGACTGCTCCAAGACCGACGGGTTCAACTCCAGTAGCCAGTGCCAAGGCTGGAACCGCGCAGTGGGAACACTGTTCGGGGGCACGGCGAACTGGATCAATCAGAACACCTCGTTCGCTGACGTGCTCGGTGATCGGTTCACCAGCACCGACATGTTTCAGGCCGGCAAATGGGTGCTCAACTTCGACATGGCGCTGGCCAAGGGCGTGATCAATGCGGCCGGCGGAATGGTCGACTTCGCGACGAACCCCTCGGGGTTCGCCGGGAAGTGGGCCAACGATTTCAAAGCCGGAGCCGTGGACATGTCGACCAAGACACTCGAGTCGATGACGTGCTCGCATTCCTTCGACCCGACCGCACCGTGGTTCCGCTCGCTGTACGCGACGTCGATGGCATTCGGGTTCCTGGTGATGGCAATCATGGCGGTCGCCACGGTTGTGCGGTCCGGTCACAAAGGTTCGCCGAAAGAGCTGGCGGAGTCGTTGTTCCAGTATCTGCCGATCTCAATTTTCGTTGCCACCTTCGTACCCGGGCTGGCGTGGTTCATCCTGAGCATCACCGAAGCCGGTGCCGACGTCCTCGCCGGCCTCCTGGGCCAGTCGACCGGCACGATCGTCGCCAACGTCAACACCTTCGGTGGGGCGACGGCCGACAACTTCTTCGGCGGCGCTGTCGGCGGAATGATCCTGTTCTTGGGTCTCGTCGTCGCCGCGCTGATGCTGTGGCTAGGGATGCAGATACACCAGTACGGGATGCCTCTGTCACTGGTCGCCGCGGGCCTCAGCCTGTTCATGCTGATGCATCCGAAGTATCGGAAGAAAGCCCTGGCCCCGCTGTTCGTGTTCCTGGCTCTGGCGTTGTCGGTTCCCGTGCTGTTCCTGCTGTTGGCTGTGATCTTCGGTACCGCGAACGCCGTGTGGGGCAGCGAAGGTGACACGGCCATCGGCATGGCCAGCCAGGTGCTGTTCGTCGCACTGGGGATGGCACTCGCGGCCCTGGCCCCATGGGGCTTGCTCAAGTGGGCACCCGTATTGCCGACGAGAGCGGATTCCGAGGACATCGGTAGCCCCGGCCCCGGGGTCGGCAGCGAGATCGTCGGTGCCGCAGGCAACTACATGATGTACCAGCGCGGCGGTGGCGGTGGCGGTGGCGGTGTCGGCGGCGAGCAACCGGCCATGCGCTCGGACGTCGGCAGCCAGACCGCAGCCGGACTTCCCGGTTCCAGCCCAGATGGTGGTGGCCAGCCTGGCCCGATGCAGGCGGCCTACCAGGAGCGCGGCGATTTGTCGTCGGCCGGACACCATTCGGGAAGTTCTGGCAACGGAGAGATCGCCGGCGCACGCGCCGGGGTGCACGGTTCCGGGGAAGCGGCTGGCAGTGCAGCGTCCGCAGGCGGTAGCGGTGCGGCCTCCGCAGGGGGCACCGCAGCGGCAGGCGCAGCAACAGGCGGCGTCGCGACGGGTGTGGCGGTCGCCGCCCAAGCCGCCTCGGCCGCGATCACGAAGGCGAAGAGTACCGCGGACAACGCGGCCGAAACCGCAGACGACAATTAGAAGGGATCGCGGGCGATGAGGACATTCAGGATGGAATGCCGCCATCTGCTGAGGGTGGAGGCTTCGCGGTGAGCGCGGACGTAGGCGGGATCCGCACCGCGAACCTCGGCGGCGAGGTCGGACGGCGTGGGTTGCTGGGGATGAACCCTGTGCTGGCGGCGGTGTGGGGTGTCGCGGTCGCGTGTGCGGTGGCGTCGTTCCTGTTCATCGGTGGGATGACCGGCGGTGCGGTCGGGATCGCGATCGGCGCAGTCGTCGGATCTACCACGTGGTCGTCCGATGATCAGCCGTCTCGCGCCGAGCGGGGGCTGCTGGGCTGGCGTGATCGGCGGCGCCGTAAGCACGGTGAGCACATCTTCTGGTCGGCGGCTGACCGCGGCGAGGTGACCGGAGTCCCGGCGCCGGCCTACGACCCTGCCGCGGACCCGGCCTGGGAACTGCCGTTCTTCTGCGGCCGGGTGGAACCGCTGCCGCTGGCCGAGACCGGGTTCGACGCCCTGTTCATCCTCCGCCATTCCAACCCGGGCGAGAAGAACAACTACCTGTCGGTCACCCTCGCCGTCGAAGGAGTCAAGGGTGGGTTGCAGTCGAACTCCTCGTATGCCGCGGTGTGGCGCAGCTTCGGTTATGTGCAGGCAGAATTGGCCAAGGCCGGCTCCTTCATCCGCGGTGTCCATATGCTGCACCGATCGGTCCCGGCAGATATCACCCCGCACATCAAGTGGTATCAGGATCGGATCGTCGTCGACCCGCACCTGAACCTAGAAATGCTGGCGGCGAACTACGACCAGGTCATCGAGCAGGTCCAGCCGCTTGCCGAGGAACACCGGGTGTATGTGGTCGTGAAGATACCGGTGAGCAATGAGTTCATCACCGAGGCCCGCACCCGCGACGAGTTCGGCGGCGTGCGCCGCGCCGAGGTCGGGTGGGCGTCGGTGGTCAAAGACGAACTCGAACGCCTGGAGCGACTGCTTTCCGGCGCCGGATGGGGCCGAATCGAGGTTCTCGGCGAGCGACGAACCGCCGCGCTGATTCGGGCTCTGCAGAACCCCGACTACGCCCTCGACGACGACCGTGACGTGGACTGGGAAACATGCTGGCAGTCCTACATCGGAGGTACCGACTCCGTGGTGGTGGCCGGTAAGTGGCATACCCGCTGCGCGCAGGTACCGCCCGGCGCGATCGCGCCTGCCGAGTTGGGGCCGCTGTGGCTTCAACCGCTGTTGGTCGGTGTCGAGGCGGACGAGGGCCGCGAAGACCTCCCCCGGGCATCGACCATCCGCACGGTGTCGGTACGCATCGACTTCATTCCCGATGTGATGGCCCGGGCGGAGGCGATCAAGGACGTCACCCAAGACGTCTCGACCCGGATCCGGAACCGAAAAAAGGGGAAGATCTCCGACGGAACGGCCGAGGTGATGCTGTCGGCGTCCGAACGCCGCAACACCGACCTTCGCCCGGGATCTGGAGTGCACGGCTCGGCCTATTCGATGGCGATCTCGGTCACCGGCCGCGACGAGGAGGACCTGCGGCGGGCGTGCCTGCGGGTCGAGCACGCTGCCGGGTCCTCGGTAATCAATCGGTTGGCCTGGCAGGACAACTGGCATGACATCGCCCAGGTGTCGACGTTGCCGCTGTGCCGCGGCATGGCCGGGGTCAAAGCCGCGCGCACCGCATAGCTCGACTCCTTCACTCGTCCGACTTCTGAAAAAGGGGTTCCCCAATGACGCTGACCGAATACGAGACCCGCCCGCAGGGCTCCGCCGCGGAAGAGGGCGAGGTCAATCAGCCGCAGCCCGCGTGGGCACCACCACCGCGCCGGCCGTTGCCGAAGCGGCGCAAGGGCCTGGATCGCCTCGGCTGGTATGAGCCGAAGGTGCAGCCGGTGCTGAGCAGTACCCGGCAAACGGAGGGGTTACACCTGGCGATGACTCGCCGCCCCTCGGGAAACGCGGGCATCATCAACGGCATCGATGCCACCTCGTCATCGTTGGTGTGTGTCGACCAGTTCTCCGCCTACGGCGAGGAAATCCAGAACATCAACGTCGCCGTGCTCGGTTCGATCGGGGTAGGAAAAACCTCGAATATGAAGACGATTTACGGGCTGCGGCAAATGCCGCTGGGCCGGCAGGTCGTCAACATCGACAAAAAGCGGCAGGCCGGTCGCGGCGAGTACGGGGTGATCGCCGACGCGGTGGGCTCTCCGTCAATCCGGTTCACCACCGGTGCCAATCACGGCCCGCGCCTGAACCTTCTCGATCCGGCGATCGCACTGAGCGGTGTTCACGGTGACGCCGAAATGCGCCCAGCCGGTCAAAGTGAGCTGCTCTACGCAGTCCTCGAGGACACCATGGGCCGGCCCCTGCGAGAGGAGGAGCGCGGCGCGATCTCCAACGTTCTGCCGATCGTCACCGAGCGGAAGGCCCGGGCGGGGGAGGAGCCGGTGATCGGTGACCTCGCCGAGCGGATGTTCAATCCTGAGCCGGGCGATTTCGACTCGTCCGGGATCTGGAAAGAGCAAGCCCAGTGGTGGGGTCGCGACGTCGCGTTGGCGTTGCGGCGGCTGTCCGCAGCTGACCTGGCCGGGCTGGTCGACGCTCCCACCACTCCGGACGTGCACGAGGCCCTCACTCACCCCTTCGTGCACTTCGACGTGTGCGACCTCCCGGATTCCGGGCCCGCGCTGCGGGTGGTCATGACCGTCATCAACACCTGGTTGGCCAATCGTCTTGCCGCCCGCTCGTCGAACTTTCAGCAGACCGAACTGCTGATCGAGGAGGGCTGGCATGTTGCCGCCGGCTCGACCGGGGAGCTGTTCCGCTCGAACATGAAGCTCAGCCGCGGTCTGGGCCTGTCCACGGTCTCTGCGTTCCATCACATCTCCGACTTCCCGAAGGACAGCCCCGCGCGGGCGCTGATGCAGGAGTCCTCGATCGTTTACCTGTACAAGCAGGACAAGCATGACGACGCCGTGGCATGCACCGAAATGTTCCAGCTTCCCGCCGGATCGACCGAAACGTTGATGGAACTCGGCCCGGGTCAGTGCCTGGTCAAGATCGGCAACCGTGACCCGATCCTCATGCGCCACATCCGCTCACCCCTGGAGTGGAAGATCACCAACTCCGACTCCGCGATCACCGGAAAGGTCGTGTCATGAGCCCCGCCGCACCACAGCGCACCGCGGTACCACCGCCGCCGGGCAAGCCGATGTTCGACCCGTTCACTGCGAGCGTGGTCCTATTCGGTGTGCTGGCGGTGGTGTCCCTGTTTGGCGGTGCGGCGCTCTCCGGTGTCTTCGCCGGGCACGGTGTGGCCGTTCCGCGGGGTGTGATGAGCACCGTCCTGGCCTGGGTCAAGAACCCGGGGGATCCCGCGGCGGCGTGGCCGAGCGACCCGCGGCCGGGATCGGCGGTGTCGGTCTACGTGTGCGCCGTGGTGATCATGCTGCTGTTCGGGTCGTTGTGGGCGTGGCTGGTGATCGAGATCGGTGCCCGCCGTGATCGCAAGCGCCTCGGGGGCGGCCTCGCCTCGAATGATCAGATGCGCGGGGTACTCGATGAGCTGGGCGGCAAACGATCCGCGTTGCGTACGCGCAATTCCCTGGTCGACGCCGCGTTGAAGGAGCACGGTGGCAAAAAGCTGTCCAGGCGGGCCAAAGAGAAGGTTTTGGACCGAGCCGCCGACAAGCTCGAGACCACCGAATTGGTGATCAAAGTCGGGTACAACACCGCCGACCGGCGACTCGTCGTCGTCCACAACAAGGACGTCGTGCTGGTCATCGGCCCCACAGGTGGCGGAAAGACGTGGCGCGTGGCGTGTGGGCTGGTGCTCACCGCCCCGGGCACGGTCCTCGTCACCACCACCAAAGGCGACCTGCTGTCCGCGACCTACCTGGCCCGGTCCCGGCGAGGCCGTGTCGCGGTCTTCGACCCCGAGGGGATCAGTGGTTGGCCGCCCAGCGGGCAGATCCGATGGTCCATCATCTCGGGCTGCGAGGACGAGGACACCGCAAAGCGGCGAGCCGCAGCCCTGGTCGCAGCCCGACCGATGGGCGCTGGCACCAAGAATGGCGGTTTCTTCCAGCGTCGCGCCGCTGTGATCGTGCGCTGCTACCTGCATGCCGCAGCAGTGGACGGCAAACGGCTCTCCGATGTGCGGAGGTGGGTCGCGACCGGACGCGGCGCGCAAGAGCCCCGCCACATCCTCGAACAACACAATGCGAGCTGGCTCGCCGACCTCGTCAATGTGCTCGACGGTGGCTCCGACGATGCCTCCGGCGACGTAATGAGCACGGTCGATGACATCTTCGACCCGCTGTCGTCTCCGAAGCTCCTCGCCGCCTGCGACGCCGACGCCGACGAATCATTCGACGTCTCCACCTTCCTCGACAGTGAATGCGACTCCCTGTACTTGATCAGCGAGGGCGAGTCGGAGTCGATCGCTCCATTCGTCGCGGCCCTGGCAAACGAGGTGCACCACGTCGCCAAGCGCAAGGCACAACGCAAACCCGGTCGCCGCTGGGACCCTCCAGTCCGGATGGTCCTCGATGAGATGTGCAACGTGGCACCCATTCCGAACATTTCCCAGAAGATGACTGACTCAGGCGGACAGGGTCTCAACATCTGGGCCTTCGTCCACAACATCGACCAGATCCGCGACCGATTCGGTCGCGAACAGGCCGGGGCACTGGTCAAGGCGGCGGTGGGCCGGCTAATCCTGCCCGGTTTGCAGTCGGTCGACGATCTCGAGGACATATCCCGCCTACTCGGCCAAACCACCCAGTGGCGTCAGTCCGCCGGCGCCGACGGTCGGCCCAGCTATTCGGAGTACGAGAAGCCGATCATGTCGCCGAAGGAGATCCGCGAGATGGAGGAAGGTGAGGGGCTACTCGTCTACCGGAACAAACCCGGCATCAAGCTGCGGATGCCCGCGTACTGGGAAGAATCCGCAATGGGAGAGCAGGTGGAACCGTCCCTCAAGCTGTGCGAGACGATCATCCGCGATCAGGAGATACCTGTCTCCGCTAAGCCCGACCCGGCCGATGCCCGATGACGGCCGGCGATCGCCCCGACGGTGCACCTGAGAAGGTCCCGAATGCGTGGCTGTGGCACCGGATGGACCGCGACCGAGCCGCGGCGCTGTGGGTCGAGCTGGCCGAGTGGGTGCAGTGGCTTCGTGCGACCTACCAGTTCACGCAGGGCCACTTCCCTGCGTGCTGGTATCGGCACACCGCTGTTCGTGAGGAGCTGACCGCACTGATGGCCGCGCACAAGGCGGCATACGCCGACGATGCGGGACCCGACGCGTACCGGTCGGACATGACCGCGTGGCACACGCACGAATTCTGGCCCCTCATGAATCGGCTCAAATCAATCGGGAACTTCGCCGACTGCACCGCCGAGCAGTGCCACTACAAGCCCCGTGTCGTGGTGACAGTGCCAGGACTTGAGGAATACATCGCCGACGACCTCGAAGACCGACCCGAACGGGCGGAAACATCCACCCCGCCGCAAGCGGTCGAGGCCGCCGACGACGGTGTGCCCGCGCAGGACATGGAGGCTGCGATCACCGCGGGCCTCGCCGAACTTGTCGACCCGCAAAAGCCGTACGGTCCGGCCCGATTCGAGGATCGGATCTGGATCTACGACCGGAGGGCGAAGCGGTACCTTCCACAGCCCGACAGCAGCACCGACCCCAGCTAAATCAATGATGGCCGCGCAGCAGCACCGATCACGATCGGTGCGTGTTGGCGGCACCCAGACGCGGCCCGCCACGGGCACGCGCGGAGGTTATCCCGCCCGGATCCCCGCGTCACCCCGTGTGCGGTCTGCCGGTCACGGCCACCAAGGCAGTCGACTCCCCGCCCGGACGACGCCTTGGTGGCCGTCGATCAACCAAGACACGCACACCGATCGGTTCTACCCGCCACGAGAAGAGGAGCCACGATGAGCACGTATCTGATCGGGTCGGAGACGCTCCCCGCACACAGTGAGGGCCTGCAAGACGTGCTCATCCGTGCGCGCGCGGCCGGGATGCGGCCACGCTGCCTGTGCACCCAGTCCGGGGTGGAGATGTATCTGGCGAAGGTCGGAGGCCGGTACATCGTCAAACGTATGCCCGGCTCCGGTGCCGAGCACCAGGCCGGATGCGAGTCGTACGAGCCGCCGCCGGAGCTGTCCGGGCTGGGGCAGGTGCAGGGCAGCGCCATCACCGAAGACGCCGAGGACGGGGAGACCACACTCCGACTGGGATTCTCCCTGTCCAAGACCGGCGGCAAAGCCGCACCCGACATGTCGGGCGGCGGATCCGACAGCGTCACGACGGACGGCACGAAACTGACGCTGCGGGCGATGCTGCACTACCTGTGGGAAGAGGCAGGATTCAACAAGTGGGTGCCCGCGATGGCCGGCCGCCGCAACTGGCCGGTGATCCGCAAGTATCTACTCGAGGCCGCGGCCGGGAAGAACGCCAAAGGCAAGGGGATCCTCGAAAGCCTCTACGTACCGGAGGCGTTCTCCCTCGACCGCAAGGCGGAGATCACGGGGCGGCGTATGCAGCAGATGATGGCTGTGGCGAGCGCCGGGACCGGTCGGCGGAAGCTGCTCCTGGCGGTCGGTGAGGTCAAGGAGATCGCGCAGACCCGGTTCGGGCACAAGATCATCCTCAAGCAGGTCGCGGACTGCCCGTTCATGATCAACGACGATCTCCACAAGCGGATGCTCAAGCGGTTCGAGGTCGAACTGGGCCTGTGGGATGCGGTCGAGGACTCGCACCTGCTGGTGATCGGCACGTTCGCGGTGGGCCGCACCGGCGTTGCCTCGTTCGAGGAACTGTCGCTGATGGTGGTGACCGAGAACTGGATCCCGTTCGAGAGCACATTCGACAAGATGGTGATCGACGCGATGACCAGCGCGAACCGGCCCTTCATGAAGGGGCTGCGCTACAACCTGGCCTCTCCGGTTCCGCTGGCGTCGATCGTGGCCACCGATACGGCGCCCGAGCCCACTGCGCTGTACATCATCGCCCCAGACACCGACGACGAGCAGATAACCGTGGTCGACGAGTTAGCGGAGAGCAGCAGCCTGACATCGTGGATCTGGAACGCTGGCACCGATCCGATGCCGGCGCTACCAGCACCGAACACAAACCAAACCTAGAGAGCCCCACGATTCTTGGCGGTCCGTCGGTACTGTGGCTCGCACGCACGAAAAGCCACTAGAACCCGCAGCCTTCCGTCTCGGGAGTCAGTGAGAGCCTTGCCAGGTGCCACTATGAAAGATCGTTTGCTAAGCAATGGAAACACCTTCATTATCGGAAGTGCCCGAAGCAGTAGCTGAGGGAAGTGGTTCGTGTAGGAGGTCTCCGGGGCGTAAGCACCCACGTAGGCAGCCTCACCAGATGGTTTCCAGCCTTGCGCGCCCACCTTGACAGGAGAGCCTGGCCCATTAGGGCCAGGCTCTCGTCATGTCAGGAACTCTACTGTGACTCGATGCGCTATTGCGGCCTTAGCGGTACCTCCGCGCCCCCAAGCCCACGCGTGGACATCCGGTATCCACAGGAGCGGGTTGTCTGCCCCGGCCGGTTCGTGAAGATACTCGAGGACAGGATCGTGGCCGAGGACTCCTCGGATAACCTTCCTGTCTTCCGTATCCTGATCACAGGATTCGATCACCGCTCGCGCAACACCGAGTTCATCCAGTCGCCCGAACACCTGAGCCAACGCCAGATCGCGTGCGACCCGAGTGGGACACGCCTTCCTCACGACGTACAGGTAGCTGTGAGCCTCGAGCGCAGCGACTCCATTGATAATCCGCTGGGCGTCCTTGCCAGCGCTCTTCATATGGATACGGCTTGTCCCCTTCGCCCGAAGGGCAAGCATGCTGGCTCGAATACCGCTCACATCGGCCGACGTGACGGTCGCGGCACAGATCATGAACTTATTCTTCCCCGGCCGGCCGGATTCATCGATGAAGGCATGCAATTTTCCTGTGCCCACCATCACTTACCGCCTTTGCGTGGCGTTGACTGCTTCCTCGCCTCAAGCTGGAGATCCCGACGGCGGACGGTGCTGAACGGGTCTCGAAGGGCGCGGTGATAACGCTCGCGCAGCACTCCCTTCGGCAGCCGCGGCGACGCCACGCGCTGGATGTGTATATCCAGAAGCTTCTCCGCGCTGAGTTCGGCGTACCCACGCTCCGCTGTACGTTCGGAGATCCCGTACCACTTCTGTGCTCGGTCGACGGCCATCTCAAATGGCGGCTTCCCTTGCGTCTCCTTCAGCATGATCAGCAGCATCGCCTTGCCCGGCAGACGTAGTCGGTCAATATAACCGTCTGTCCAATACTCGTGAGGAATCGTGAAATACCCGCCCTCAGCTGACTCGTCGGATTGCAGTCCTGGTTTCGACCATGGCCGGCCAGTGCCGTCTTCGAGCAGCGGTGTGATGATCGTTGTGTGGCCCCGACGGCGCCTCGTCACGAGACCCATTTCCTCGAGCACCCGAAATGTCTTCGACACCGTAGTGAGTCCACACGGCTTACGCGTACTGAAAATGTTCGCCCACGCACCGAGGGGGAGAGGGTCGTCGTCGGAGAGCACCGGCTGCAGCGCGTAGGCGGTGAGGATCGCGTCGAGAGCCCGCTCCTGACGATTGGTCACGAACGAGGCCAGACTCGCAGAACGATCCGCTGATCCAGGAGGCCGCTGGACGAACGAGTTTCGCACGGGGCAGTATTCACGCTTGACGCTCGTCAATAGGCTGCGTAGAGCCTCGGCGGGACTCAGCGGTGTGTCGTCAACAAGTTCGGCGAACGGATCAGTACTCATACACAGGGAGAATACCGGCCCAGGGTCACCCTCATGACGCGTCAGGCTTAGCGAGCCTAGCTTGCCAGGTGCCACTGTGAGACACCTTGATACAACTACTGATACACCTAGTGAAACACCTCTGAAACTACTTAGACGTATACGGGACCCAGCGGCGCGGAGGCTCCCCCCTCCAACACCTCGAGTTGCTGCTCGAGGAACCCGTCCGAGCAGTTTCCCGACTCTTAGGGCTGCCGAGAGGGATGGCCCATGGATAGCAGTCGATCCGAGGGGTGATCGACCGGCTCGACCTGGCTGGTTATCGCGAGCGCCCCTCCCGGACCTAACGCTTCCGGGCCTGCAGCGTGAGCCGCCCCAGGGGGAGCGTGTTCGCGATGGCTGCGTGACCCGTGGGCTACAGGGTGGGTCCGCGGCGGTGTGGGCCTTGTTGTTGCCGACGGATCTCGTCGCGCCGCTGGGCGCGGCGGGCTTCCTCGAGGCGTCGTTGCTCGGCGCGTTCTTCGGCGAGCTGTTGGTCGTGACGTAGCTGCTCTTGCTGCATGGCGGTGCGCTCGACAAGGTCCGCGGGTGCGGCGGGCGCCGACTCCGATTCGCCTCGGAGGTCTCGGATGCGGGCGGTGATGTGGTGGTAGGCGCGGGCTGCGTCGCCGTGCTCGGGTTGTTCACCGAGCAGGCTGCGGTCGGTGGTGACGCCGAATTGCTCGCGGTAGGCGGCGGCTTGCGCGGCTGCTGCGATCCAGCGAGCGCGGTCGATGCCGCTGTCGGGAACTTCACCGAGGTGGTTCGTCCATTCGGGTCGTTCGGTGGCGGCTTGTTGGCCGAGTTCGCGGGTTCGGTCGGTGATTTCGGCGTACCGACGGTGCGACCAGGCGACGAGTTCGTGGTCGACACCTTCCCGGTCTTGGTGTGGTGGCTGCACCCATGTGGGGGCCGCGGGGTCACGGCGTTCGCGGCCGAGAGGCCACCGTTGTTCGCTGATCTCGATGAGTTGTCGTGCGGTCGGCTCCGCCGCGCCCGAGGTCTCCCTCAGGTCGTCTATGGCCCGTTCCGGGGGGTATCCGGTGCGGTCGATGTGGCGCAGACGCACGGCGAGTTCGCTCCAGCTCTGCTGGTCGTCGAGGATCGTCTCGGCGTGCCGACCGAACGCATCTCGCAGTGTCGGCTTGAGGTGGTCGGCCCAAATGTCGGCCTCGTGCAGGCCGGTGTCGATTCTGGGTTGCAGTCGCCAGTGCATCACCTCCGACACGGAGTCAGCGGAGGCGAGTTCACGCTCGGCGGCTCCTTCGCGGAGCACCTGTCCAAGCTCGAGACCGACGGCCTCGGCGCGTTGCGCTTGGTGCACGAACGCTTCCCAGGCGTCCTCGTGAACCATCGTGTTCGCGAGTCCGTGGCCGAGGTGTTCACGCACGATGGCCTCGTACCGACCCGCGTCGAGCAGGTCGTTGGCGTACCCGTAGCCGGGGATGTTGTGGGAGAGCTTGAGGTGCTCGACGGCGGCTTCGCGTTGTTGTTCGGTGGCCGAGCGTTCGGCTCCGTCGCGGCCGATGATGCCGCGCAGGACCTCGTCGGCGATCCTCTCCTCGGGGTGTTTGTGATCGAGGTCGAGGTCGATGATCTTGTCCGTCACCACGAAGGCGTTGTTGCTCTGGACGGCCCTGCTGAGCATCACGTAGAGGGACTGACGATCCATCGACGGATCGGCGATGCCGTACAGGGTGTCGACGGTGGCGCCCTGGACGCGGTGCACGGTGGTGGCGTAGCCGAGTTCGCACCAGTGGCGAACGTAGTCGGGCGGGAGAACCACCTTGCCGCCGTGGTTGATGTGCTGCACGTGCATACTGCCGTCCCCGCCGAGTTCGAGCACGTCCCACAGGTCACCGTTGGCGACCCAGTCGTTGCGGGAGCCGACGGCTCGCAGTGTGGTGTCGTTCTGGCGGGTGACGATGCGGTCACCGACACCGGCGTGAAGGTCGTCGGCGAGGGTGACTTGATCGGCCGGGTCGACCTCTCCGGCTGCGATGCGATCGGTGCGGGCGCGTTCGTTGAGCTGGGCGACGGTGTCGTTACGGGGCGCAGCCATGACCGAGTCCTTGCCGGCGTCGGTGTCGGCCTTCCATGCGGTGTAGACCCGGTCGACGAGTTCGTCTTCCATCCCGTAGTGCACGCGGTCTTTCGCGAAGTACCAGGCCGCCGCCGATTGATCTCCGGCACGCAACCGCAGTGAGATCTCACGCTCCTCGTAGTCGGCGAAGCGGTGCACTGCGCTGAGGGTGGGTGCGTTGGTTTCCTTCGCGACGAGCCGTAGCGCACCGCCTCCTTCGACTGCGCCGAGCTGTTGGGGGTCACCGAGTAGTTTCACGACCGCACCCTGCTCGTAGGCGACCGCGACGATGCGGTCGATGTTGTGGCGCGACGCCATACCGGCTTCATCGACGAGGATCAGATCACCGGGCCGGATCCCGGTGTCGTGCCCGTGCTGATGCAGGGTCAGAACCCGGTCGATGGTCTGCCCGGTCGCATCGATCTCTGCTTCGAGGACCTTCGCGGCGACCTGAGAAGAAGCCAGAGCGTGTACGTTCGCGCCGCCCGCCTTCCAGGCATCGGTGACCACTTTCATGGCGGTGGTCTTGCCGGTGCCGGCCGGTCCGATGCCTGCCGAGAGCAGTGTTCCGCTGAACACGAAGTGCCGGGCGAGAGCTTCCTGCCCGGCGTTGAGCGTCCTTCCTGTGAGCCGCTGCGATGCGGCGAGGGCCGCATTGAACGCCTCTTCACTGCCCATTACGGCGGTGGGAGTGTGCGCCGCGGCGACGAGTCGAGCTTCGGATTCGAGGACCTCACGGGAGGTGTAGGTCTGATTGCCGTGCACTGTGAGGACGCTTTCTCCGTCGCTGCGCCGCAGCACCGCGGGGGCGGAATCCTGCTTCCTGGTGAGCCGGATTGATCCGCGGCCGAGGACGGATTCGGTCACCTTGTCGCGGACGATCAGGTAGTCCGCGTCGGTGGCGAAGATCGTGTCCTTGAGCTGCCGGTCGACCTCGGCCGCTACATGCCAGCGGTTCCAACTCGACTTCTCCCGTTCGAGGACGGAGAGGACCGCGGCACCGGTTTCGTGGGCATCGATCTGATCGGCGGTGACGGTGCTGACCTTGCGGCCAATGCACCGTCGGACGACCCGGCCGACGCGGTGGGTGCCGAGGACTCTGGCGGCGCGGCCGAGGCTTTCGCGGCGCATGGCCTCGTAGGAACGCGGGGCAGGCTTGTGCCCGCGAGTCTCGAGGGTGGCCTGGTCGGCGAGCTTGGTTTGCATGGCCGGCGAGGGATTGCGGCCGTGACGGTTGTGGTAGCTCGACACCAGTTCGGTGAGGCGTCTTTCGATGGTCTCGCGGCGGGAGAACTCATCGATGAGTTCCTGGGAAATGCCGTCGATCTCGCGGACCGGGCGCCTACCAGCGGTCCTCTTGGCCCGCTCGACAAACTGGACGCCGAGCTCCCGGGACAGGGCTTGCTCGAATGCGGTGTTGTAGGTTTCCGAGGCGGACACGGCGAGCTTGTGCAGCACGCGGCCGTCGAGGCTGCGCCACTTCCCGTCTACCCCCATGACTTTGGTGGAGATCGCGACGTGGGTGTGTAGGTTCGGATCCCCGTTGCGGTTGTCGCGGTGATCGAAACGGGTGTAGGTCAGTCCCTTCGTTTCGATCTGGGCGACTCCGGCCTTCCCGACGCGGGTGTATGCGGCGTGTTCTTCGATCTGTTCGAGGGCTAGATCACGTGCCTCGGCGTGGCAGTTCTGAACGGCACGGCGGATCGTGTCGTCACCGAGGACCCACAGAACGGATGCTGATTTCACCGGAGTGAAAACGCAGTCGTAGCCGGCGACCGGCTGGCGTTCGCGCCGTGTCTGGCTGGCCATATACCGGGCGAGTTCGCTCTCGTCAGCGGGGGAGCGGCCGATCTCGATATGGAACTGATCCGCCCCGATCCGGTACCGGATCGCGGTGCGCTGTTCCTCGGTGAGTGTCGTGCCTAGTCGTTCGCGCTCAGCCTCGAATTCGGTGCGCACACGACGCATGAAGGGAACGTCGTTGCGGAACGAGGCGAACCGGCGACCCAGCCGCTCGGCTTGAACCGCCTCTTTCGCCGGCGTCCCTTCGGCGATGGCCTGCCGAATGTGCTCGTCGGCATTCGGGTGTAGTCCTTCACCGAAGAGGGCCTTCATCTGGTCTTCACTGACCGTGCCAGAGACTCCAAGAACCTCGGCTCCGCTACCGCCCCAGATTCCCGGCGGGTTGCCGTCGACGTTGTAGTAATCGGAGATCTGCTCACCCTTCTCCAGCCGGTAATCGCCAGTGGCGACCTCGCGGGTGAGATAGGTGTAACCGTCGCCTGCGTGAAGCGGGTGGACGGTCATCATGTCGGAATCGTAGCGCGAAAAGTCGAAGTTAGGTTCCCCTAAGACACTATTAGTGCAAGAGGTGTGTCTCAGATTTGATCGTTGCCGCAGGTCACTGCGGTGCAGTGGGCAGCAACGCAGGGACCGGATGGACCGGTGAGCGCAGCGATGCACTTGGCGATTCCTAACTCGCTGATTGGTCGCGGTGTTTCGTTGGCGCGATTGTCGGTGCCGGTCGGTACGATTCGGTCATGTCCTCACCACCGCCGGCCGCACCCGCCGGGCTCGCGTGCCCACGCGCAGGGGGCGGCGTGTGGTTGGAAGTCGCGTACGCGGAGAAGGACCACGCCAAGTCGCTGGGCGCGCGCTGGGATCCGGGCACCAGGATGTGGTACGCGTCCCCGGGCCGGGAGCAGAGTTTGTCTCCGTGGTTGGGCGCTGCCGTCCGCGTTGCCTTGGGAGGACCGCGCATTCGGAAGTGGACTGTTCGTCGATCTCATCCCGGACTCATGCTGGTTCACCAACGTCCGGTCGTGCGTCAGCACACGAGACTGGTTCCGAATCCGGAAGATGGTCTACGGCCGCGCCTGCAACCGCTGCGAGGCGTGCGGGGCTGTCGAGAACACGGACGCCAGTATTCGCATGGAGGCGCACGAGCGTTGGCTCTACGACGACGAGGCGCACGTTCAGTACCTACGGCGACTGGTCTGCCTGTGCACTCTGTGCCATCAGTCGACGCACTTCGGGTACGCCGAAGTCACCGGCAACGGTGCACGCGCATTCGCGCATCTGTCCTCGGTGACCGGATACACGAACGAACAGTCTGCCAAGCACATCGCGGATGCGATCGTGGTGTGGCGTCGCCGCTCCCGTTACGACTGGACGCTGAACCTGAGAATGCTTACCGACGCCGGTATCGCGGTGGCCCCGCCCGTTCGCGGCCCGGAGCGACGGGCAGTCGCCGAGCGCCAGACTCAAGCGGTGCGACCGATGCCGGAACCTCTCGGGCATAGCGGCGGGGAACCGGGCATGAGCATCCGACCGATCCACTTGGACTAACGAAGGAGCAACGCATGGCAAAGAAGGACTCCGCAGTCAAAGCGCGTCAGCGGGCTCGCGAGCAGATGGCGGCGAAGCTGGCTGAGCAACGTAAGCGGGAGCAGGCCAACGAGGCTGACCTCGCGACGTTCTTCGAAACCGAGGACGCGCTCACAGCTGCTGCCGACGAACGGGATGCGGCGATCGCCAAGGCTCACAGTGACTACGACAAGGCCACCGGCAAGGTCACCGCGACGCGATCCTCAGCTCTCGCGGCGATTCGCGGGCGCGGGGAGACGGTGGCCGATCTCGCTACCCTGACCGGGCTCACCACTCGCGAGGTGAATGCACTGCTGAAGACGACACACAGCAGCTCCCCGGCGGAGAAGAAGACCGCCGAAAAGACTGCGGAATCCGCCACCGCGACGGATCGATCTGCAACTGCTGAACCCGCCAAGACCGAAGCGACTCCGGAGCCGTTGGGTTCGTCCGACGCGCTCGCGTCCTGACCGCCACGATGCACCGGAAGCCGGCCACGGATGCGACCCTCCCCATCTCGGGGCAGGCGCCGACTGTGGGTGGGACACAGACCCGGAGGGCCAGATCTGTGTGCCATCCACACGAGGGTCCCGGCTGTCCCGATTTGTGGTGGGCCGCCCGCACCGATGGGGCGGAACCGCGGCGAGGGCAACATCATGGGTGAGACACTCGTCGTGGGCGACGCCGCCGAACAACGACGCTTCTGGAAACATGTGGTCCGGGGCCCCGGCGAACGCGACTGTTGGATCTACGCCGCCGCCGTGTCTGACGATGGATACGGCAGATTTTGGGTCTCGCGCAACGGCAGACAGAAGGTGGTGCGCCCGCACCGGTACGCGTTGGCGATCGAACTCGGTCGGCCGCTGAACGCCGACGAGGTTGCGTTGCACGAAGTCTGCGACAACCCGATCTGTGTTCGGGCGTCGTCGGAAGCGTTAGGTCGTCCGCACGTCGTACTCGGCACGCAAGCGCAAAACCTCGCCGGCATGGGTGCGAAGGGCCGCGGCGGCGGGCGCGGCCAGACCTGGCATTGGTACGGACCCGACCGTGCCGCACGTGCCGCTCGATCGCGAGCATTGCGGGAGGCAGTGCGAAACGGGTGGGACGACGAAAAGGTGCAGGACGCCTTTTTGCACAGCGACGTCCCGACATTGTTCTGAACAACACGAACCCGACCGGCCGACGTCTGGAAGCGTTAGGTGAGAAGGGGAGATCATGAACGAGAACGAAGCAGTCGTGCAACGTTCGACGGTCGAGGCTGCGTTGTATCAGGCGACCAAGCACACCTGGTCCGTGCCGGATGCCGACTTGGAAGCGATCGTTGCAGGCGCGTCCGCCGGGCCGTTGCACCGCACTGCCGCTGGCATCGACATGGCGTTTCCGAACCCGGACGCTCTGCGCGGTCTGCTCTAGACGCGGCCCGCGCGTCACGAGGTGTGTTGCTCGTGACGCAGGCGCGGAGGGTGTTCGGGCTCGATGCCCGATCACCCTCTACACTCACCGAAGGCGCACCCCCGAACCTAAGCCGTTCGGGGGCGCGCCTTTCGTTTGTCGATGTCAGTCGAACTCGACACCCAACTTTTGTGCACTCTCGATCCCGGCGGCGGTGAGTCCGGCGATCGTGTCCGGGTGCATTGCGCGGTGCCATGCAATGTCGAGCAGATCGAGCAACCGGGTCTCCGCCTCGTGTGCATCCTCGGCGCTGGCTCGGGCGGCGTCGATTGCAATGCCTGCATCCGGGCCGGTTCCGGCGATGTAGGCGAAGTAGGCGGTGATGGTGAGGGTTTGCACGCGGGCGTGGCCGCGTACCTGGGTGGCGACCAGGATCATTGCCGCGTGTGCCTCGGCCGCGCCGTAGTGGGCGAGTCCGAGAAACGCGTCGCGCTGCGTCGGTCCGCTCGCGGCGACCAGTCCGACGCGGGCGGCGAGATCGGCGCTGGGGATTTCACCGTTACGGATGACGACGGCGAATTCGGTGATGGTTGCGCGCGCGAAGTCGTCACCCTGCTCGGCAGCGACCCGGGCCGCGATGCGGGGATCCGCCTCGGCGGCAAGACCATAGCGGGCGGCGACCGCAGCGCGTGAGGTGGCCACGTTGCGACCGTCGAACACTGCGGCCGCGTGGACGGCGGAGGTGGTCGGGTCCGGGACTGCGCCGCGCTCAAGCGTGTCGAGGTTGACCCACATTGCGCCCTCGGTGAGTTCCGCGGTGTACAACGACAGCATCGGAGCGACGCCCTCGGCCTCGAGGCGGTCGCGCAGCGATGTCATGTTGTCGAGGGCGGTGGCCGCACCGGTTCCGCCCGCGACCACGGTGAGGATCACGCCGGTGGCGTTCTCGCGGGCGGCGATGCCGCACAACCGTTCGGCCGGAATCTCGGCGTCCTGGTCGGCATCGTACCGGGACACGAGCACGAGGCGGGCTCCGGTCATTCCGTCGACCTCGGACTCCCCCCCGAGCAGAATCGTCACGATTGACTGCACCGGAGTGAATCCCAGCAACGCGGGGATCGCGGTGAGAACATCGGTGGCGGTGGTAAGACGGATCATCAAAACGCTCCTTGGAAGTGTCGGCGGACCAGGCACCTGCGGCCCCTGATCGTTCTTTTTGCGCCTGCTGGCAAGGGAGAGTCGGATCGGCGGTATCAGGACGGGGTGCAACCCCTGGGCCGAAGAAGTTTTCGCGGGGAGCCTGCGAGTCGCGAAAACTTGTTCGGAGCCGAAGGCCGGCGCAGCCGCCAGGGGTTGCACCCCGGCCGACGTCGATCAGAATCGGAAGGCCAGCAGGACAAAAGAACGATGTTCTTTCTCCAGGGCGGAGCGCAGCGCAGCTCCTGTAGGGTCTCGAGAACCGTGGCGGAATCTCACGGTGAGTGGCGGGCAGATGGCGGATCCGCCATTGTCGTGAGACACGCCCACGCCGAATCCCGGGTCAACGGATTACCAGGGTTGATGATCGATGGTGAAGGGCTGCGGTGGTGCGGCCCGCTTCGGTATCGAGGTACCTGATGGCCGATGATCTTGATGCGCATCCGACCTCTGTTGTGGCGCGCGTCCGCCGTAAGGCGGATGGTGTTGAATCAGAAGTTGATTGGGGCGATGTCTCGCCGGAGGCGCTGGTCGACGCCGCCACACCGTGGCGAACGTTCCGCTGGTACCACGGTCAGAAGCACTATTCCGGCGCCTACTGGTCCAGTACGGAGCGGGCGCTGGTGATCTACGAGTCGCGGCTGGAGTTGGCTCGCCTGCTGCTGGCAGATTTCGATCGCTCGGTGCGGCGCATCCTCGCTCAGCCGTTCCTGCTCGAAGCCGACGTGGCGGGCGCGCGACGACGGCACGTGCCGGACTATCTGCTGTTGAGCGATGACGGTCCGGTTGTCGTTGATGTGAAACCCGCTCGGCGACTGGCGAAGCAGGATGTTGCGCTGACCTTTGCGTGGACGCGGCTGGTGGTGGAGTCGCGTGGCTGGAGCTACCAGATTGCCAGCGAACCGGCGGAGCCGGAGTTGAGCAATGTCCGATTCTTGGCCGGCTATCGTCGTGATTGGCTGTTCGACGACGACTTGCTGGCGGGCCTGCGATCAGTCGACCTGCACGGCGTCACGCTGGGTGAGGCCGTCCGGTACCTGCCCGAGCAGCCGGAACCTCTCGTGCGATCGGCTGTCCTGCATTTGTTGTGGCGACACCATTTCACGATCGATTTGAGCAAGACCCTGAGTTCGTGCAGCGTGCTGGGAGTGCGTTCGTGACTGGCGCGGGTGTGCGGGTCGGTGTCGGGACACGGTTCCTCTACGACGGCGAGACCGTCGAGGTGGTGGAGATGGTGTCGACCGCGGCGGGGAACGAGGTCGTCGTCAAGGACGCATCCGGCCGGCAGTATCGACGCGTCGCGTTGAAGGAGCTCCTGGGGTGCGGGCGTGCCCGGGTGATCCCGGACGGCTCCGGCCCATCGAGCGATGACGATCAGGAAGTCGCCGCCGTGGTGCTGGCCCAGTTGACCACGGCCGAGCAGGAGCAACTCACTGTGCGAGCAGCCCATGTGCGCGAGGTGCTTACCGGATATCGGTCCGGAAACCCGCTGATCGCCGGCCCGAGCGAGCCGCGCCCCCAGTTCGGCGAGGATGTCGCGTTGTCGGACCGATATGCCGCCAAAGCGGCCGAGTTGGGGATCGGTGTTCGCACAATCGAGCGCTGGGTCGGCAAGTTCCAGAAGTTCGGCGAGGCCGGGTTGGCGGTGCGGCGCGATTCTGGCACGAGTTCATCGAAAAAGGATGACCGGTGGGTGGAGACTGCCCTGGAGGTGATGGTCGAGCACACCGATCAGTCGCGGCCGTCACGGACGATGGTGATCGAGCGGACAAACGCCCGGGTCGTGGCCCGGTTCGGTGCGGGCGTGGTGAAGCTGCCGTCGCGGGCCACCGCGTTTCGCATACTCGAGGATCTGGAGCGGGGGCATCCGACGTTCCGGTTGAGCACCAAACGGAATCGGGATATCGCTTCCCGCCCGGAGGGGCCGTACGGGAAGCTGCGCCCGACCCGGCCAGGTGAGTACCTGCTGATGGACACCACCCGGCTGGACGTGTTTGCCCTGGACCCGGTGACGTTGCGGTGGGTGCAGGCGGAATTAACGGTCGGGATGGATTGGTACACACGCTGTGTCGTCGGTATCCGGCTCACGCCGGTGTCGACGAAGGCGGTCGATGCCGCGGCCACGCTGTATCAGGCGTTCCGGCCTCGACCGGCAGGCAAGGATTGGCCTGCGCACGCGGTATGGCCCGAGCACGGAATTCCCCGGTCCCTACTGATCGACACCGCGGCGATCGACGGGCCGATCGCCGGAGCAGCGAGTCCGGCGCTGGCACCGGAGACCATCGTGATCGACCACGGCAAGATCTACGTCTCCGAGCATCTAACCAGTGTGTGTCAGCGGATGGGGATCTCGATCCAGCCGGCCCGGTTGCGGACCGGTCGCGACAAGGGGCCGGCGGAGCGGTTCTTCCGCACTATCCGGGAGGACCTGTTGCAGGCACTGCCCGGATACAAGGGCCCAGATGTGCATTCGCGTGGGGTGGCGCCGGAGTCGGAGGCGTTCTTCTACCTCGACGAACTGGAAGCGATCATCCGGGAATGGGTGGCGGTGGTGTATCACCACCGGCCGCACGAGAGCCTGCTCGATCCGCATCTGCCGGCCGTGAAGATGTCGCCCGCGGTGATGTTCGAGCACGGCATCGCCCGCGCCGGCTACATCGAGGTCCCCCGCGACCCGGACCTGGGGTACGAGTTCCTCAAGGTGGAGTGGCGCACCCTCCAGCACTACGGGTTCGAGGTGCACGGCCGCCGCTACCACGGCGACCTGCCGCCCGGGTGCCGCGACGGTGCCAGCCCGTACCCGGACCGGGGCAAGGGCAAGGGCCGGTGGTGGCCACTGCACGTCGACCCGGACGACATCACCCGAATCTACCTGCGGGACCCCACCTCCCGGCGGTGGTACCCGCTCGAGTGGGAGCACGCCCGGTCGATGCAGATGCCGCTCAGCGAGGACGCGTTGGCGTTCGCCCGCAGGTTGGCGAAGGCGAAGTACACCTACCCCGACGACAGGATCGCGGTCGCCGACCTGCTCGAGCGGTGGAACCTCGGCCTGGGGTCGAGCATGACCGAGCGGCGCATGGCGTTGCGTATGGCACGCGAGGACGCGGCGCTCGACCTCGAGCCACCACCCGGGCCGCACGAGGTGACCGGGCCCGTGTCGGGATCGCGTGACGGCGCGACAGCGGTCAACACCGCGCGGAGCGGCATCGACATCGGTGATGACGACGCCGAGGACGAGCCGGACCGGCCCGACGACGGCGACGATTTCTACGCCGATGCGCTGGAGTATCTGTGACGATCGCACTGATCCGGCAGCACTTGCAGGACTACGCGCCGCTGGGCAATGTGGCGCTCTCCCGCAAGGAGGGGTGGCGCGATTTCGCCGACGCCCCTTCCCTGGTCGCGCCACAGGTGCTGACCCACCGGCAACTGCGGGCGCTCAGCGCGGATGACGCCGAGGTCTACAACCATTTCCGGCAGCTGTGGCACGCGAACCTGGGTCCGATCCGGACCCCGCAACTGACCGCGCTGCACGAGCAGCTCTCGACCGTGGTCGACAGCAACCTCCAGTTCGGCGACAAGGCCAAGGGTGCGGTCGCGATCGACGCCTACCCTGGCCTGGGCAAGACGACATCGGTGCTGGCGTTCGCCAAGGCGTTCCACCGCCGCGAGATCCGGATCAAGGGCACCCGCACCCGCGACGGGCACCAGCGGTGGCCGGTGTGCCGGGTTGGGTTGACCGGCAACACCGGCCTCAAGGAGTTCAACCGGGCGATGCTCGAGTTCTACGCCCACCCCGGGAGCACCCGCGGCACCAGTGCCGACCTGTCCCGTCGCGCCCTGGACTGCGTGACATCCTGTGAGACACGACTTCTGGTGGTCGATGATCTGCATTTCCTGCGGATGCACGCCACCAGCGGCGTGGAGATCAGCAACCACTTCAAGTACATCGCCAACGAGTTCCCGGTCACCGTGGTGTTCGTCGGGGTGAAGCTGGCCGAACGCGGCCTGTTCGCCGAGGCGCAGACCGCGCGGCGCACCACGCTGGTGGGGATGCGGCCGTTCGTTATCGACACCGACACCGGCCGCCGCGAATGGCGGACCATGCTGTTGGCGATCGAACAGGGCCTGGTGCTGGCCGACAAGTACCCCGGCATGCTCGCCGACGACCTGTCGGACTACCTGTTCACCCGCAGCACCGGCCACATCGGGTCGCTGATGGTGCTGATCAACCGCGGCTGCCACCGCGCGATCGCCACCGGCCGCGAGCGCCTCGATGCCGACGTACTCGACACCGTCAGCAACGACGAGGACGCCGAGACCGCGCGGCGAGAACTGCAGGCCGCCCTCGACGCGCGCCGCATCACCACCCGGCCGACACGACGCCGCCGATGACCGAGGTGCGGTCCCTGCCGATCCGGGTCGCCCCGCTGCCCGGCGAGGCGATCGATTCCTGGCTCGAGGCCATCGCGCACCGCACCGGCACGGCGTTCGTCGACCTGGACACGGCCCTACGCCCCGATGACAGCACTGCCGCCGACAGGGTTCGGCGCCCGAACCTGTGGCCGATGCACCTGCGCCCGAACGACGTGGACACCATCGCAGCGGCGGCGGACCTGCCGGTGGCCGTTGTCGAGGCGATGACATTGGCCCGCTACGACGGGGTCGCCCTGTCGCTGAACGGCCGGAAGGGACGAGCGGCCGCGGGCCTGCCCTGGGGTCGCGGACGCCGATCCCGGTACTGCCCGGACTGCCTCGCCGAGTCCGGCGGTCGGTGGCAACTGCACTGGCGGCTGGGCTGTGTCTTCGCCTGCACCGAACACCACTGCCTTCTGGCCGACACCTGCCCGCGCTGCGAAAGCTTCCAACGGTGCAGACGACCCCTCCGCGAGGTCGTGCCGAGCCCGGACCGCTGCGCCCACCGGAGTGCGGACACCGCCCGCCCACGTGGCCTCACCCGGTGCGGCGGCGACCTGACCTCGGCACCGGTGATGCGGTTGCGCCCGGATCACCCGGCGATCCGGGCCCAGCAACGCGTGCTCGATGTCCTCACCGCCGGCCGGGGCGCCTTCGGTGTGTACGCCGACCGCCCCTCCGGGGCCCGCGTGGTGCTGGCCGATCTGCACGCCATCGCCTCCCGCGTCCTCGTCTACGGCAGCATCGAGGAGATCGCCGCTCGGGTTCCCACCGACCTCGCCGACGCGTTGGCCCGGATTCGGTCGGCGCCCGCATCGGAGGCACCGGCGTTTCGCGGATCGGAGCTGTCGGGGGCCGGTGGGGCGATCGCAACCGCCGTCGCGGTGACCACGGCCATGACGGTGCTGGATCGGCCCGACATCGCCGAAGCCGGCGAGGCGTTGCGATGGCTGGTGCACGGCGGTCGGCGTCTGGGGCGGCCTGTCGCCGCTGGAACCATGTGCGACTGGGGCAGCGCCACCAGTACGACGCTGGCGGCCATCCAACTCGCCGCGTTGCGGCCGCTGTTCGTCCGCGCCGTCGATCAGCTCCGGTACCGCAGCGCCGCCGCCCTCCCGAGCTACCCGTCAACGAGTGCCGCCGCCGTGGACGACACCGCCCGCCGCATCCCGACCCTGCTCTGGCCGGAATGGTCACTGCGGTTCACGGTGGCCCCGTGCAGTCCGGCGCAGGTCCGACCGGCCCTGTCGGTAGCTCTGATGCTGGTGGGCACCGCAGTCAGGCTCGGTGAGGCCGCCGACCGCCTGGGTTCGGCGGTCCGAGCGGACGGGGTCACCCGCACGCTGGCATGCCTGCGGAACTCCCCTCGGTGGGACGACAGCCTGATCGCGTTGACCCGGCTGGCGGACCACCTCACCGCGAAGCCGCCACCGATCGACTACGAGCGGCGACGCCGCCTGGACTACCGCGCACTGCTACCCGACGAACTGTGGCACAAGATCTGCCGCCGGACCGGAACACCGCACGGCGCCGGCCAGAAGGCGGACTTCGCCCGCTGCCTGCTATTCGAACGACTCAGCGGGCTCCCCGCGTCCCAGTCACCATTCCTCGCAGACGATTACGACGTCCGCGCGAAACGGGCCGAGTTCCCGCGCGCACTCACCCCCGCACTGACCGCACCGCTCGACGAGGCGGCCCGGCGATTCCTCGACGACCACGGGCTGGGCGAGGAACCGGTCTACTGGCGTCCACCCCCGGACCTGCTCGACGGGCTCGATCTGCCCGGACCCGATCCCGGCGCCGTGGACCTCGCCGACCTCCATGACCTGGTCCGCCGCGACAGCACCGCGCTGTCGGAGATCGCGCGGCAATTGGGCACCACCATTGACGTGATCCGCCACCTCCTCGAAAACCACCCCGCACCCGCATCGCCCACTGCCGCAGAAGGGTTCGGTCGACGCGCAACCCAGACCGCGGCCGAAGACGCGGTGAGCCGCTCGCATTTCGTCGACCTCTACTGCGGCCAGCGCCGCACCCTCGCCGAGATCGCCGCGATGATCGGCGTCAGCAGGAAGGTGGCCGGGCGGCTGGCACGACATCACGGCATCACGCCGACCGCCGGAGGCCCGCCGGTCGATCCGGCCTGGTTCCACGACCAGTACGTCACCCAGCGGCGAACACTGCGGGAACTCGGACACGAGGTCGGCCGCGGCGTGCCGCAGATGAGCCGAATCGCGAAGCAGTACGGCATCCAGATTCGTCCACCGAGCGAGGCCTGCCGTACCGGCGAAGCTGCGCGCCGGCACCTGAGGTCTCAGTGAGTGTGACGATTTTCTGACGTGTCAGGTGGTCTCGGTTGAATCCTTGTCGTCGGAGTCATCGACAGTGATGTGGATATCGCCTGGTCGGAGCAATTTCAAGACGGGGCGGTCGAGGCCGAGCTTGGCACCGGACTGGGTGATGGATTCGCGGAGGTATGGATAGACGGACATCACTCCGACACGTTCGACGAACTCTGTGATGATCGCGTCGGAGACTTCGATCGGCTCCCGGAGGGTGAAGACCGCAGAGGCGTCGGCGAGGTACTCGCCCCCTGAGCCGGAGACGGTTGCCCGGCATCGAACTTCCAAGAGTAGTTCTTCGCGGCGCAGCGCAATCTGGATGGAGAGTGGAGTTTCTTCCACGTCGGGTTTGCGCCGAGCGCCCGTTTCGAAGAACACGATATCGGTGAGCTCTGTCAGCTCGAGGAGCTCGCGGGCGTCGGCGACACTGCGAGGAGACGATGTTTCTGTCATACGGCTAGTGCATAGCTCGACTGAAAGCTGTCCCCGGCCCAGTCGCGACTGATTCCGACAACAGAGGGGGCGAACCCGACCTTTGCTTCGAGATGGCCGCTGATCGTCGGCGTCCTTCTCGGGGCGCCGACGAGTGCGGCGTCGATGCGGGCATGGTCGTCCATCGAGGGGAACTCGATGTCGTCGATCTCGTAGTCCTGTCGGCGGAGCCAGGCGACAACATCTCCCCACAACCATGCACCGCCACCGACCAGGTTCACCGGCGCGGGAAAAGGATCCGATTGCATGCGGTCACCGCGCACCCAGTTTCCGACTGCTTGTCGCGACACGTCGGCTCGGTCGGCGATGTCCTGGCGGGTGACCAGGTCGGGGTACGACCGCACCACCGTGAGGCCGCACGACGACAGCACTTTCGCAGCGTCCAGCGCTGCGGTCACGGCGTCGTCCCCCTCGGCGGTTACGGTGGCGAGCGTCAAACCGCTGTGCGACTCCACCACGATGTCCAGGAGCTGCTCGACCGCCGCGATCCGGGTGTCACCGGGTCCGGAGACTTCTGGGGTCACGAAAATAAGCTCGAATTCGGTCGGGGGCATGACCCCAGCTTCCTCATCCCCGGTGCTGTTGTCAACTGGAAACAGAGGTTGTTATTTCATCAGCTCGTGCCGGTCAGGGCATCGTGATGCGGAGCGTTTTATCCGTTTGGCCGCGTTTCCGGGGTTCTTGGAGGTCCCGGGGAGCGTGATGAAGTTCGCCCGGCCGTCCGTGCATGGGCAGTAGATCGCGTACTTGTGCCCCTGTTCCCGCAGTCGCCAGCCCTTGTTCTTCACGAGGTCCTCCACCACGGCGTAGACCTCGTTGTCCAGCGACTTCCGGGCATCCTTGAGGCTGACTTCGTCCCACGACTCACCCATTCTCTGGCCTCGGGCATGTGGCGTGCCTGGACGTGCCCGTACCGGGATCGGTGTTGATCGGAACCCTCCAACGTCGTCGCGGCCGCGGCTCGGCCAGGAAACGGACTATCCAGACCTGGACTGCGCGAATAGTTTAGTGCTCCACACCGTCACAGAGCGTTTCTGTCGGGCCCGGCAGTAGTGACAGGTCGACCGGTGCGTGACGATTTCCCGTCGACGTTCAGATGTGGTTGGGGCACAACGGATCGGGTGTCATCACCCATCCGTGTCGTTTGAACCAGTCCCTGACCGGAACCGGGAGTTCGCCGGTCCCGGGCCCGGTGCCGGTGCCGGTTCCGGTGACCAGCGGACCGTCGCCGCACCGGGAGCAGCTAATCACCAGGACGTGGCTGTGCGGTTGGCAGCGGGCACAGTGTCGCGCCTCGCGGACGCGTCCGCGGTCGTCGAGGTGCAGCCAGACGGTGGCGAGGTCGGCGCGGTGCGGGACGAGGTCGCGGCGGGCGGACGGCTCGTATCCACAGGTTGGACAGGCCGACGATCCGGCCGCCGGTAAGGTCGCCGCCGGAGCCGTCGACGGTGACGGCTTTTCCTCGGCCAGGGCCGTTTCTGCGGTGAGCCTCTCCGGCGGACGGGACGGGAGGTGCCGGTAGAGGGTGGAGCGGGTCAGCCCGGTCTTGGCGGTGATCTCGGCGATGGTGGCCCCGCCGTCCCGCAACTGGATGGCGTAGGCGAGCTGGGCATCGGTGACCACGCTGGGCCGACCGACACGACGACCCTTCTCGGCGGCCACCGTGCGGGCGTGGGCGGCCCGCTCGACCGCATAGGTGCGTTCCATCTGCCCGAACAACGCCAGCAGCACCACCGCCAACTGGCCCATCGGGTCGTCCGGATTCGTCGAGTCGATCCGGACCGGGTCGGCCAGATTGCGAAATCCGATGCCGCGCTGGTGCAGGTCGTGGATCAGATTCAGGGTGTCGCGGACGGTGCGGCCGAGCCGGTCGAGGGTGTGCACCACGATCACATCGCCGCCGCGGGCGTACCCGAGCAGCGCCTGCAACCCGGGCCGTTCGGTGGTGGCCCCGGACTTCTTGTCCACGTAGATGTGCGCCTGCTCGATACCCGCCTTGGTGAGGGCGTCGATCTGCCGCGCGAGGTCCTGCTTGCTCGTCGACACCCGCGCGTATCCCAACTCCATTTCTGGGAGCGTACCGAAAGTCAGGTCTGTACGACTGTTGTGACACGAAATTGTGGAACTAACTTTTGAGACGCTTCGAGCTGGGTGTTTCTGGTATTCGGGTGCGGGTCTGGAGAGCGTCTCAATTCCAGGACGCCTGCTGGGGCTGTTCACCTTGGCAACAGCCCCAGCAGTCGAAAATACCCGTTGTGCGACCGAAACTCACTGACGCGAACCGAACACCCCGAACGCCAGGACGACAATCGTGATGACCCCGGGGCGCTCGTACTTCGGAGCTGGTCGTCGTCATCGCTTTCGGCAGAACCCTTGCAGCGTGCAGTGTTGTCTGAAGTTCGGTTCAAGAATTCATTTCGTTTCAGGACATTTCGGGACCTGCGAACAACGGTGATTGGAGTAGTTGTTCACACGGGCTTCCTTGCACCACGCGCATTGACAAGTGCATGCCATCGATCTCACCTCCTCTCGAACGAGATCGGTGCGGAATCTACCCCAGCGGTGACTTCGTGTTGCGTCAGCCAATCCTCAAGGGCAGGTTCACTGTAGATTAAGCGCCTCACCGGAGCATGTCTTTCGTTCGACGAGAGTTGACGCCACGCTATCGGCAGGGGTGGGAATGGGATGAGTGTTGAAATCGGAGCAGGCTGATCATCACACGAAGTGTGTACCGGCAGTTCAGATGTGATCCAGGCGTCAAATAGAACACGTTCCATGCTCATGTCATCGTTGATGTGAGAACCGGTGACTTGCCTGTAAATACCGCGGTTGACGGTCCTGAATCTGTAGATCTTTGTGACGATGGCGGATCACCTGCGCGGTGGGCCTATATCTGATCAAGATCAACAACGCAATAGGATTCTGTTGCATCGCCTTTGAGGACACGCTTCTGATCCAGACGGAAACCTCCACTCGTGTGGCGGTTTAGTTCGCACATCACTGTGGATCGCTTCCCGTTCGAGTTGCTGTCTCGAACGGTCGGCGTTGTTGGTTCGAAACAGACAGAAAAAGTGGAGGAGATGGCAGATGGAAGTTTTCGTGGTGATCGTTGTTGTGATTGTCGCGGCCCTGATCTTGCAGTTGTGGTTGAGCAGCCAGGCGAAACGGCAGGAAGAGGTGCATGTCAAGGCTAGGCCTCATGATGTATTGGAGGCTGTGCAGTCGCATTTCAAGTCGATGTGGTGGCGTCCGGTACATGGGCGTGGTGCCTTGAACTTTCAGTCCAAGGGGTTCGGGGTGGGATCGTGGGGGATGGATAACCCGGTGATCTCGATCGATATCTCCGAAATGGACAACGGCAATACCACCGTCGAGGCGTGGATGTCGTCATGGTCGTCGCGGATGGGCATCGTCGCCTCGTGTGACCGTGTCTATTTCAAGCGACGCAAATTGCTCAAGTCGCTCGAAGAGATGGGCGTCTGACGAGATGGTCGACGTAGTGGGGATCGACCTGGGCACCACCTATTCGGCGGTCGCGGTGATGCGACCGACCGGGATACCCGAGGTGCTGCTCAACAGCGAGGGTGAAGACATCATGCCGTCGGTGGTGATGTTCCAGGAGATCGATGGCAAGGATGAGCCACTGGTCGGGTCGATGGCCAAGCATGCCGCCGCGAGCGCTCCCCACGAGGTCGTCGAGTTCGTCAAGCGCAGCATGGGGGACGCGGCCTGGCGATTCGAGACCTCGGCCGGCGCGAGCCTGCGTGCGGAGGAAGTCTCGGCGGTCATCTTGCGTCGGTTGAAGGCCGACGCAGAACTAGCACTGGGAACACCGGTCACGGATGCGGTCATCACGGTGCCCGCGTACTTCGACGACGCTCGTCGCAGGGCAACCAAGGACGCCGGGGAGATCGCTGGACTGAACGTGTTGAGGGTCCTCAATGAACCGACCGCGGCGGCATTGTCGTTCGGATTGGACTCGTCTGCGGACGGAACCGTCCTCGTCTACGACCTCGGTGGCGGAACCTTCGACGTCACCGTGATGCGGATCGGGGCGGGCATGTTCGAGGTTCTTGCCACCGACGGGGATCGCAATCTGGGGGGATTCGACTTCGATAACCGGTTGATGGTCCACTTGGCCGAGCAGATTCAGGACCAGGGCGGACCTGATGTTCTCGAGGACGAGATGCAGACGGCGGCGTTGCGCGAGAAGGCCGAGATGGCCAAACGAAGTCTGACCACGGTGGCTTCGACCATGGTCGTAGTCAGTGACAGCGGGCGTTCGTATCGGGTGCAGATCGACCGGTCGAGCTTCGAAACGCTGACCTCCGATTTGCTGCGGCGGACCGCAGATCTGACCGAGTCGGTGCTCGAAGAAGCGGAGCTAGGTTGGGCGGCAATCGATCATGTGTTGCTGGTCGGCGGGTCGACGCGGATGCCAATGGTACGACAGTTGGTCGAGAAGCTGTCCGGGCGGACACCGGACAAGAGCGTTCACCCTGATCAGGCGGTAGCGCTGGGTGCGGCTATTCAGGCGGCGGTCGAAGCCTCGGTCCAGATGGGGCAGGAACTCGATGTTTACGACGGAAAACCCCTCGAGGTGCTGGATGTGACCTCACAAGCACTCGGCACGCTGTCCCTGGACGGCACCGGAGGTAAGACGGTCAACAACATCCTCATTCCGCGGAACACGAAGATCCCGGCCAAACACGCCGAAGACTTTTTCACCGCCTCTGAGCAACAGACCGCGGTGCGGGTCGAAGTGACACAAGGCGACGACATCGACCCCGAGTACGTCGTGGTCATCGGGGAGAAAGTGCTGCCCATCCCGCCGTACCCGAAGGGAGCGCCGATCCGGATCTCGTATGCCTACGACATCGATCAGACCGTGTTCGTCGAAGTGACGGACCTGACGACGAACACCTTGCTGGGGACCTTCGACATCGATCGGATCGCCAACATGAGCGACGACGACGTTGCCACCGCGAAGGACCGTATTTCGCGGCTGACGGTGTCCTGAGCACACCGCTGCGCTGGACCGGTTCGACTACGAGAAAGACCACCACATGGACCTGATCGACTATTACGAACTTCTCGACGTCCCCCGGACCGCCGAAGCGGAGAGCGTGAAGACAGCGATCCGCAATCAGCGCAAGGACTGGACCCGCAAACAGAATCATCCGAACCCGGACGTGCGCTCACGGGCAGAGAAACGTATCCACACCATCTCGGAAGCCGAAACGATCCTGCTCGACCCGGGGCGGCGCCGCGAGTACGACCAAAAGCTCGCGGCCCGGGTCGCCGAGCCATCGCACCCGCCCGCCGGCGGTGCGCCGGGACGAGACTGGGTGGCAGTCGCCCAGGGGTACCTCGACAGCGGCAACGCGGTGCAGGCCCATCTTGCCGGAACGGAGGCAACCAACCAGAATTCGGGCAATCCCGATGGTTGGTATGTGCGAGCCCAGGCATCGCTCGAACTGGAGAACCGGGCAAACGCCGAGTTCGAAATCAGTGAGGCCCTCCGGTTGTCGCCGAACAACCCCGAGTATCACTGTGTCCTCGGCGATATCTACCTCGACGCCGATCAATACGATCGGGCGCGGAGCTCCTACGAACGCGCCCAATCACTGGAGCCGTCCAACCCGTTTCACGCGGTGGGTATCGCCGATACTTACTATCGCGCGCACCGCCCCGATCTCGCGCTGCCGATCCTCGAGAAGACTGTCGAGGATCATCCGACGATCATGGGGATCAAGGACGCACTGGCCGCCGTCGTCATCAGTGCGGCAGCAAGCCAGTGGAGCCAACACGCCGATGATACGGCGACGATTACCAACGAAGCCCAGCTCGAGGTCGGGAAGAAGGCACTGCAACGCATTTCCCAGCTCGGTATCACCGACACCGAGACATTGGCCGACATCGAGACGTTCCGGAAGGTCGTCGTCGACGCCGAACAGGTCAAGTGGTTCAGCTCCGACAGTCTGGCGGGGTACGGCTTGACGGTACTCGTCGCCGCGATCACCTTGTTCGTCGCCAGTGGCCTCATCTCCTTCTTAGCCTTCGTCGTGCTGATAGGGATCGTTGCGCTGTACGTGTATCGGCACCGCATGCCCGACTGGAAGTGGCGGCAGCGGAAACTACCGGCCAATGTCACCCGCACGGGGGCCCAAGTATGAGCGGCGCGGCCACCGACGACCTCGCCGGTCTGCGTGCCGCCGTCGAGGGATTGAGCACCGAAGTCGCACAACTGCGGGACCTGTTTGTCCGCCGACTCATGGACGACAAGCTCCGAGCCGGATTGTTCGACACGCTGCAGGAGGAGCTGCGCAGCTCACGGGAAATTCTCACCGCCCGCGCCCAGGACGGGTTGGTCAAAGAGATGCTGCTGGTGGTCGATCGACTCCTCACTGCCGGCAACAGTCAGTACCAAGACCTGCAGGAACTGGCGCTGTCGGGGGCAGACGAAATTCTGGAGTCACTGTGGCGCAGGGGAATCGAACAGGTTCCCGCAGCGGGACCGCTCGACCCGAGGGTGCATGAGGTCGTCGCAACCATCGTGTCCGAGCGTGCGTCCGAAGTTGGCACCATTGCGGTAGTCAACCGTCACGGCTACCTGTGTGGGGAGCGTCTGCTCCGTCCAGCCCAGGTCACCGTTGTGATCGCCGCGGACACCGGGGAAATCGGTGACAACTGACGACTCCGTTGCCGACCTGGCCCGGCTCGGTGACGAACTACCACTTGCCCACCAGCGCGTGCTCGGTTCCCTCGAAGCGGCGACCCGCCGACACGAACAGGCCACCGCCGCGCGCGCCCAAGCTATGCGCGCCGACCAGCAGCGGGCGGTGGCACTTGCCCGAAACCGCTCAGCCCAGCAGGTAATCGAGTTCGGCGGATACGTCCGCGACAACACCGAAACCGCGACGAATTCAGCCGTCGACGATGTTCTCGCGACCGCCGAGTACGTGCAGCTGGGACACCTCGAGTTGCCCGGGCACGCTCTCGGTGTCAACGAAGACCTCGAACTGCCGTGGGTGGTTCCGTTGCTCGGCCGGTCCAATCTGGTGGTTTTCGGCGGTGACGATCAGGCGCGGAGCATCGTCCACCGGGTGGTACTCGCTGCTCTCACAGGGACGGCGCCCGGCCAGCTCGACGTGATAGGTCACGACCCGCATCTGCGGGGCTGGCTCGCCCCGTTCTCCGGCCTCAAGGACGCACTCGACGGGTCGCTGTACGTAGTGAGCAGCGCCGATGATCTCGACAAGACACTCGACCGGCTGATCGCGGACGTCCAACGGGTCACCGATACTATGCGCGGCAGCGAGCCCACTCTGCTCGACTACCGGCGCACGGTCGGGTACCCGGCCGAGCGTCTGCAACTGGTCGTACTCCTGGACTATCCGATCGGTGTGACCGACACGATGCACCGCAAGGTCACGACGCTCGCGCGTGTCGGTCCTGCCGCCGGGATCTGCCTCGTCGTTGTGAGCGGGAACGACACCAGAGGTGGCTCCGAGGGTGCACCGCAGCCGGATCGGGCGCGTGAACTACACGACTTCGGAGAGATCATCGACCAACGATCCGCCTTGCGGTGGTCCCGTTATCCGCACTGCAGCGCGCATCTGTCCGCCCCCACCGTGGACGAGGTCATCAAGGCGGTAGCCGATCTCACCGCACGCATGCGCACCGCCGGCGGCCCGCAGGTCGACTTCGTCGACGTCGAAGACCTCAATGACCGGTGGACCCGATCGAGCGCAGAAGGCATCACCTTTGCCCTCGGACGAGCGGGCCGCGACCTGGTCGAGGTGCGGTTCGGAGACGAGCGGGAACAGCGTCACAATGCACTCGTGACCGGCGCCGTCGGTCAAGGAAAATCCAATCTCCTCAAGGTAATCATTCACAGTCTCAGCCAGCGGTACTCGCCTGCCGAGGTGCAGATGTACCTGCTGGATTTCAAGGATGGAGTGTCGCTCTATCCGTACACCTCGACTCCACACTCACCGGACTTTTTGCCCCACGCCCGGGTGCTCGGCCTCGAGAGTGACCGCGACTTCGGGCTGGCGGTCCTGCAGGAGATCGACGCCGAACGGGTGCGGCGGGCCGCGGTCATCAAACCGTACGGCGACAACATCGCCCGGTACCGTCATCAGGTTCCCGCCGCGACGATGCCCCGGATCGTTCTGATGATCGACGAGTTCCAACGCCTGTTCGAACCGGGAGACGACGCCATCGCCGGACAGGCGGCGCAACTACTGGAGGGCCTCGCCCGCCTCGGTCGCGCGTACGGGATACATGTCCTACTGGCCTCTCAATCGATCTCCGGTATCTCGGCGCTGATGGCACGGGAGAGCGGGCTCTACGGTCAATTCCCCATCCGGATCGGGTTGAAGAATTCGCCGCAGGAATCCGTTGCGACGATGTCCGTCGGAAACGACGGCCCGGCCCGCCTGCGGCACCGCGGCGAGGCAGTGATCAACCTCGACTACGGCTCACTCGGGGCCAACCGAACGGTGACCATCGCCTCCGCACAGGACGACATCCTCGACTCGCTGCGTCACACCTGGTGGGAACTCGCCCGCGACACATGTCCCGCCCCGGCCGTGTTCGACGGGGCACGACTGCTGCGCCCAGCTGACGCGGTCCCGTCGATCCGCCGGCTGCGTGCCGCGCGTCTCACCGCGCAATCAGGTGCCCCGAGTGCTGTGATCGGGATGCCGATCTCGGTTTCGGCGGTCCCCGCCACGGTCACGTTCACCGCCGAACCGGGGCGAAACCTCGCCGTCCTCGGCGCCGGCGAGAAGCTCGATCAGCTCGGTGCCGCCCCCGGCGAAACCGCAGCGAATCATGCCATCGGCGTGTTGCAAACGGCCGCGTTGTCATTGGCACTGCAACATCCGGCAGGTGACGCCCGATTCGTCAGCATCGAACTGCTCGACGACTCCACAGCGAGCCGAAACAACATGGGACCCTGGCATCACCTCATGGCCCGAATCGGGTTTCCCGTCGACATCATCGACCGAAACGGGATCCTCAACTTCCTCCAGGAACAAGCCGACGCGATTGCCGAAGCGGACCCGGCAGGACCTGCCACTTACATCCTCGCGTTCGGGCTGGACCGGATCGGGCGCCTCGACACTCCCGACGCGTTCGCGAACACCCCGGCGGAGGTCCTGCGCGCCGTGCTCCGGGACGGGCCGACGAAGTCGGTGCATGTTCTCGGGTGGTGGGCCAATACCGCGACGTATCAGGCGCATCTAGGCTTCGCCGGCGACGGGATGGTGGATGTGATGGTGTTCCTGCGAGTGGACCAGTCCGCGGTGCACGACTTCCTGGGCCCGTTCGTCACCTGGACGGTCCGGGATAACCGGGCCCTGTGGACGGATCGGACCCAATTGCCCGAACCTACGGTCCTCGTTCCGTTCTCACCGGTCGGCGACCAGGATGCGCGCGTGATCACCACCGCAGAGTGGGGGCCGTGATGGGATCCGCCTCCAAGCCGGATGCCTACCGGCAGTATCTCGCCGCCATCGAGGCCATCCTCGATATCCCCAGCGGGCTTGACCGCGCACAGGCTGCCGCCGCCCAGGAGAGCCGGCGCGTGGCCGACGAGCAGGCGCGCGTCGCGCTCACCCACGGCCAGCGTGCCGAGCAGATTCGACGCGGCAGCATCGACAGTTACAGGGCCGCGGCGCAGACCTTGGCCGGCCTCGGGCTACGCCTGCCCGGGTCGGTGAGGCCCGCGCCGGGCATGGTCGGTGACGCAGACGAACTGCAACGGATGCAGAACGTGCAAGCCCGGCTCTGTGACCTGGTGGACAGGTGCGCACTCGAGGCTGAGAGCACGGCTCGCGTTCGGGCCCGCGCAGACCAGCAGCGAGCGGCGCAAGCGCAGGCCGCCGCCGCTGCCCTGCGTAAACGGCAAGAACTGGCTCGCCAGGACAGGGAGCGGCAAGCCGAATCGTTTCGCCTGGCGGACGAGGCCGAACACCTCGCTCGCCAGGCGCGGGCCAGACGCCGCACCCTCACCTCCCTCGCCGGTGCGGCGGTCATTCTCATTCTCCTCGTTGTCCTCGTTGTGTTGTTGTAAGGGAAGGAAAAACATGTCTCAATTGACTCAACTCAAGCAACGGGTCGCCGCCGTCGGTAACGACGCGAAGACCACTGCGCAGGGACTTGCCGGGTTCAAGTCGAAATTCTCCAACGCCGTCAATCAAGTCACCGCCACCCTCGGCGGAAGCTCACAGCATGTCGACCGGGACATGGTCCAGGCGCTCCAAGCCGCAGAGAAACAAGTGGACCAGGCGATTGTGGCGCTGCAGCAGGCGGCGCAGGTGGCCAACCGCTACTCCTCGTCGCTGTAGGCCACTCCCGCACCCAGCCTTCCGCCTCAACGGCATCAGGCTCCTAGAGTGCGCCAGCACGCGAAATGGAACAGCATGGTCAGTGAACTGGAAGGACTCTGCAGCACCCTCGAGGGTATCGAGGCAGAGATCCGGGAGATGGCCCTCATCGCCGCCCGGCAGGCCGACCAATTGGCCACGACCGCCATTGAAGTGGCTGCGGTCCGCGGCCAAGTCGGAGCGGGCACCCAACTCGGACCCGCCGTCCACGCGTTCGGAGCAGCTTCGCAGGCTTGTCGGCGTGCCGCGCAACTCCTGGATCAATCCCGCACACACGGGCGCGAGTTCCGCACCCGCATCATCGGTGAGCCGCAACGCGGTGGCCCGTCGGTCGCCACCGCCTCGCGTTCGGACGCGAACGCGGACGCATCGGCGGACGTTGACGACGTCACCGTGCACCGCCTCTTCACAGAATCGTCTTATCCGATTCAAGCGGATTCGGGGCGGTGCTTCCTCGCTGTAGGCGACCCCCTCCGGCCACTTACCGATACGATTCCGGCGGTCCGCGACGGGTCCTTTCTCGCCGTCATTCACGGGAACGGAAGCGAGGTCGGCATCGGTCCACAATCGCTGAACGCGATGCAACTGGCGAGCTTGATTCGCCGTGACCCCCACTACACTGCGGGTCAACCCGTGACGTTGTTCTCCTGTTCGACCGGGTCTACCGACGAGGGCGTCGCGCAGCAGTTGGCGCGGGCACTGGGTAGCCGAGTTACCGCGCCCACAGACAGCGTGTGGCTACCACCGAACAATCTCGGCAAGATCGTGATCAGCCCCGGAAATTCAGAGGGGCGCCCGATCGTCGACACGACAGGGAAGGGAATGGGTCGTTGGCGCACATTTCATCCCGCATAACAAGATCCGAAGGAGCAGAAACGAGATGTGCGACGTGCAGGAACTGTCATGGCCCCTTCGGTGACGGTCATCAGCTTCACCCCCAACCCCGGCCGCGCACCGCTCCCGGACGCCGCTGCGGTCGCCGACTATCTCCAGCAGGGCAGCATCATCGTCAGAGCCGTCGGCTTCGCCGAGGACTGTATCGATCCGACAGCCGGTGCCGTCGTCCCGATCGGCTGCGCCACCGACGGCGAGTACAGCTGGCCCCTCGCGATCGCGTACTATGTGCGCCGATACGGCATACCCTTCGACGGCCGACTCCTTGAGTCCATCCGGGAACGCAACTACCAATGCCCCTCGGTGCCGCCGGAATCGGTGCAACAGATCCGACACGAGACCTGGGCATCCCCCAGCGCCGATCCGCCTAGCGGGACACCGTTTTCGGAGCAGGACGACGACCCTTTCCTTTGATATTCATGTGTAGTGGTCGTCGAGCCCCCAGCAGATGCGGACGAAGTTCCTGACCGTCGACCATTCCGGATATTCCGGAGCGGCGCGCATCGACGACGAAAAGCGGGCGTAGTCCGGAGCCGGGATCCCGGCCACCTCCCACGCGGCACGTCGAATGCCTGTGATCGCGCTGCGTGGGATACCCAACGCACGCTGCGTTCTATTGGTCGTCCACACCTCCGCTGGAAGCGCCGAGGCGATCGCGAGGAACTGGGCCACGTCACCGGTCAGGCGCAATCCCTGTTCTTGACGTAACGCCAACGGAGTCGCAAGCTGAAAGCTTCCGCGGATCGCTCCGCCGCGCAGTTCGGCGACAAAGCCTGCAGTATCAGTCGCGAACGTCTCGTAGTCGATCTGAAACTGAATGCCCGCCTCCGCCTCCCGGAGAGCGCGCAGCGGATGGGAGCGATCCCAGCGCACGGAAGCTGCGGTGACCTGCGGCATCGACGCCACCAGATCCGAGATGCACGACACGCTCGCGTACCGGTCGGATCGTCCAGGTGCGAGGGGCCAGATGATCACGTAATCCCAGATCGCCGCGGCGAAGCGTTGCGCCATCGCCGGTGTCACGGCGATACATGCTTGGCCGTGCTCGATCAGGAGATTCTCCAGGCCGACCCCGAACACGGGATCCTCCGCGACGACCAAGACCATCGCCGCGTCCGGTGTGGTCCGGTTCGCGCGATCCGGCAACCACCGAGCACCTGGTGACCCCGTCGACGCCGGCACCCGATCGATGAGCGTGTCGACGACCCTTCGCAGTGCTTGAACTCCGTTCCCACGCAACCGAAGCGAGACGAGGTAACAGTAGAGATGTCGCTCGTCGATTTCCGTGCCCGCGGGGAAACCGTTTGCCGTGCACCACGACTGGATTTCCTCAAACGCATCGGGAGCGCTTGAACACCTGGCACCCCGCGATAACTCGCCGTCAGTCATCGGGCTTGCCCCGGGTATATTACTCATCACAGTGCCCTTCGCGACGGATTCGATGAGACGAGACGGACCCGTGACAGATAACGGAACAGCCCCGACGAGCAATGGACACGATCGGAGTCGAGGGGGAAAGTTCGGCCGACCCCACCGAGATTCCGACGCTCCCCGCCTGCTGCCGAGCAGTGAGGTCAGGAACTGCCGAACAGGTTTCCGAGATCCGCGCTTCCCATCCCCGGGTTGGGCGCGGCGAGGTCAGGTCCGATGCGAAAGTTGCGGATGTGGAAGGGCATGGGGTCGTCCGCGGATTGCACGCATCCGGTGAAGGCCCCGTAATCCCCGTTGGGGAGGTTGTTGAGGGTGACGGTGAAGGGGGTGTCCTCGAAACCAGGCCAGTTCTGTCCGTCGGGTACGTCGATCACCTGACTGGGAAGGGTGCCCGCGGGTGGGTACACGCCTTCGGCGGCGAATCCGGTGCCGGTGAAGTCCGGTTGCGCCGACGCGGCGGGGTCCCAGTCAGCGAGCGCCTCACGCAGGGCGGCCGCATCGATCGGGCCCCTTACCACAGTCGGGGTTTGGCAGTACATGTTCTCAGGGGCGGTCACGGTCACGGCTGCGGTGGTGCCAGTCACCGATGCGGTGAGGACCTCAGTGTTCTCGAGCACCGGCGAACTCCCCGGAACGGCCGACGCAACTGCCGGCGCCAGGAGCAGCCCAGCAACGGTCAGGCTGCCGCAAAAGACAATTCCGATCTTCAGGTGCATTCTCATCTGTCTCTCCTCGCTGGGCGGTGCCTGACATCTGTGTAAGCGCGGTGTTCTCGCCGGGAACAACGCCCGGTGGAACCGCAGCAGTCGCGGTTCGACGGTAGGCCAGGCTGGGGTCTGTGCCGAGACGGCAGAAATAGGGGCACGGTCATGGCGGGTCGGTCCGGTTCGGTCGGGTGAGCCGATGCCCGTCGTGTCCGAACTCGACGCGGGCGACGTCGTCGTGGTCGCTGCGGAGGATGGTGACCAGGGCGTGACGGTGTGGGGGTAGGACTCTGATGGTGAGGGTGCCGTGGGTTGTCGCGGCGAGGGTGTCGGCGACGGCGGTGTGGATGCGGTCTCGCACGTCGGTGGGGGTGGTGTTCATGCCGTGGTCGTCGAGCATGATGACGTCAACTCCGCGGGCGCGGGCAGCCCGTACGGCGGTGACCACACCGGGGGCGACGAGGGCAGGGGCGCGGAGGGTGTCTCGCAGGTGGGCCTCGAGGAGTCGGCACGCCAATCGGTCGTCGTCGGTGAGGTGTTCGGCGACGCTGATGCGTTCGAGCAGCGGCCGGGCGAGGTCGTCGAGGCGCCGCAGCTGGCGGTCGCGTTCGTCGAGGATTGCGGTGTCGGCAGCCTGGGCGGCGACCCGGATGGTGGTTTGTTCGCGCAGGTCGAAGATTCTTCGTGCGGCGGGCCGGATGGTCCATGCGAAGAACGTCGCCATCAGCAGCGGGGCGAGATTGATCGCGGATATGCCGATCCCGTAGCTTGCGCCCTGCCCGGTGCGGGCCGCCCACAGCACGCAACTCGACAGTGTTGCGGCCATGCCGGCCCAGGCGAGGAGTGTGCGGCCGCGCACACACATGTAGGTGTAGATCGCGGTGGACGCGGCCAGCGGCCACAACTGCAGCAGACCGTCGATGGGGACCGGGACGACGGCGAGAACCAGGGTGACCGCGATCGGACCGGACACCGTCAGGGCGGCGCTGGTCCAGGTCGGCAGCGGATCCCCGGGAACCAGGATGAGGGCGGCGGCGCCGACGCTGACGATCAGCCAGGCGGCGAGTTCGGCCAATAGGGCGCCGGGCCCGGGGCTGGTGGTCGTGCTGACCAGCAGGAAGGTCAGCACGTACGCCGCGACCACGGTTTTCGCGGCGGTGCTGCGTAGCCCGAGCAGCTCACGCACATCCCGGGTCTCGGCCCCGGTGGTGGTCATCGGGCCGCCCAGTCGAGGTGGACGGTGGTGCCCCGGCCGGGTCGGGTGTCGATCCGGGCCGACCCGCCGGGGGTTTGACGCATCCGGGCGAGGATGCTGACGGTGATGCCGAGTCGGTGCGCGGGCACCGCGGTGCGGTCGAAGCCGGCGCCGTCGTCGACCACCCGTACCTTCAGCCGGTCGGATTCGACAGCGACGGTGACTGTGCGGGCGGCGCCGGGTCCGGCATGGAGGCGGCTGTTGCGGATGGCTTCCCCCAGCGCCGCCCCCATCGCGCGTACCGTCTCGGCCGGGAGGCTCGCGGGTTCGCCGGTCTCACCACCGGTGGCGGTGAATTCGGCGCCGGCGTCGGCGGCCGCCGCGGCCGCACGGAGGTGCGCGAGTGCCTCGGCCGGAGTGAATGGGTGATCGGACGTGATTCCGGTTCGGAGCGCGTCGAGTTCCTGCAGGGTGGTGGTGGCCAGGGTGCGTACCAGCCGGAGGGGTTGTGCCCGCGAGGATGCCAGCAGCGTCGCCATCACCCCGTCGTGGACCAGGGCGTCGAAGCGTTCCCGTTCGACGGTGCGGGCGTGCTGGGCGGCCGCGGCCGAGGCCGCGGTGTGGGTGGCCTCGGTGGTGGCATCGAGGACCCGCCCGGTGCGCAGGGCCATCGCCGCCCCGCCGACGAACAGGGTGCAGAACATGATCGCGAACGCGATCTCCGGGAGCAGCATCGCCGCAGACGCGTCCTGCCGAGCGACGAGATTGATCATTTGCACGAGGACGCACCCGGTCACCAGATGCGCGAACGCGATCGTGGTGGGCCAGGCCACAATTCCCGCGAGACTCGCCAGCCCCGGGAAGGCGGCCAACCACACCCCGTCGTCGGCGGGCAGTTGCGGACCGCGCCATGCCAACGGCCAACTGCCGGCGGCGGCGAGGAAGGTCACTGCCGCGGCGGCGGCCGTCATCCGCATGACGGTGGCGTGCGGTCGCAGCGACACAATCCCGGGCAACAGACCGGTCCCGAAGACCGTGACCACCGCAAGCGGGGTCCACCACGGAGCCATCCGAGGCTGCATCAAAGTGATCGAGGGCAGCAGCAGTATCAGGTAGGCGAGGTAGCCTACGCTGGTGAACCGGGCAAACATCCGCAGAATACGGTCGGTATTGTCCCAGCCGACGGCGGAGGAGGCAGCCGTACGCATCATGCGTGTCAGCGGTTCGGGTGCTCGGGGACGGGCAGCCAACCGTCCTCGACGGCACGTTTGTACAGGTCCGTCTTGGTCGCTGCGGGCCGGCCGGCTTCAGCGTACTTGGCCCGGATGCGGGCGAGGTAGTCATTGACCGTGTGCGGGGTCAGCCCGGTCAACCGCGCCACCCGGGTGGCTTTCTCACCGGAGGCATACAGGGCCAGGACATCGCGTTGGCGGGGACTCAGCCCGACCTCCGACAGGCCCGGATCGCCGTCGATGGCCGCGGCCCATTCGGTGGTCACCACCTGCCGGCCGTCCGCGGCCGCGAGGATGGCGGCGACCACCGTGTCATTCGCCTCGGATTTGCGCACCACCCCCAGCACCCCCGCCCTCGCCGCCAGACGCAGCAGGTACGGATTCTCCGCGCCGGTGAACACCAACGTCTCGAGCCCCGCCGCCCGCAACTCCTCGACGTTCGCTTTCGGGGACGAACCATCGGCCAGCCGCAGATCCAAGATCACCAGATCGAGGGCCACATCCTGCGCGAGCAACTGCGCCACGGTCGGTGCCGAGGCGGCAATATGCAGTCGGAGATGGTCGGCAACCATCGCCTCCAGCCCCGCCACCACCGTTTCGTGATCCTCGACGACCCCGATTCGTCGCACCGCTCCGGCACTCAGGGACACCTCGGGATTGCTCACTTGCACCTCACAGTTGGATTCCGCACGGATCGTCAGAACATAACAGCCGGTTGCTCGGCAGTAACTGCCAGGTTTCGGCGCGCCGGTGGACCACCCACGGTCACCACCGAAATCGACACCACACGGAGAGGGCTCCGAGCGGTTACGAGGCAGCGCGCACTGTGGTGAACACCGCCTCGTGGCCTGTCCGCGGCACCAGCGCGTCCTCGTCCGCGACCGGTTGACTGCTGACGGCTGGCGCCGTCGGCAGTCAACCGGGGTGGTCGGCCGCCGATGCCGAGTCAGCCGTCGTTCTCCGGGTTTTCGAGCGGGGGGACTTGGCTGAGGTCGAGGCCGGGGAGCAGGATGCAAGCTTCTCCCGCAGTGTTGGTGTGCATGCCGTAGACGGCGGAGACGACTGGGCCGGCACCGGTTTCGGCGAGGGCGATCGGCAACGTGCCGATCCACGGGGTGCCGGCGGGGGCGTTGGCGAACGCCTGTGACCCGGCTACTCCGGTGGCCAGGTTCAGGTAGGCGACATGGGCGCCCTTGCCGTTCGGATCCCGGAGGAAGTAGAACACCTGCTCGCCGCCGAGGGTGGCATTGTCGGTGGCGACCTGGGACTCGGCGGCACCGATTCCTGCGGGGCACAGCATCGGGGTGGGTTGAATGTCGATCGGTGCGGCGACGCCCAGGCCGGTCGCGGCGAATCCGGCGGCGGCCCCAACTGTGACGACAACGACCGCACGGACAACGGATCTGGTCGTACTCATCGGCGCGTCTCCTCCATCAGGGTCTCCCCGACCCACGAAGGGACGTTACCGGTGGTACTGATGTTGCTGATGGTGGGTAATGGATCCGGTGTCATTTCGTGACCGAGCCAAGGCTTATCGCCGTCCCCCAGGTGGGCGTGCAATGAGGCCGCGGGGAGGTATCGCAACGGGTCCAGGACAACCCGCGCCGATAATCGCGTGCCACCCAGACCCAGGAGGCAGTCGATACGACTTCTCCGGCCGGTCGGGGCAATTCCGTGCAGCCGGGACGGGCGAGGTAGCGGCTACGGCACGACGAAGATGCCGTTCGCGCCGAAGTATTCGTTCCCGGCGGTCAGTGTCGCGGTCACCACGCCAGAGCCGGTGTGCACCACCGCGGGTCCGCTGCTGTAGATCGGTGCGACCCCCGATGCTCCGGTGCCGAGGTTGTGCCAGTGCACCCAGTACGCGCCCGCGCCGGTGAATGGCCGGGGAGCCGGGAAGGTGATGATGCCGGGCGTCTCGCCCGTGATCGCCACCGGGTAATCGACACACCCCGGGGTGCAGATCCCGAAGATGGTGGAGTACCACACCCGCGGAATCTGGAAGGGTGTGGTCGCCGGCGCCGCGGACGCTGCACCCGCAGCGATCGACAGGAGTGTCACCACCACACCATCTGGGTGCGAAGGTGAATCGACATCCGCCGCAATAACCGAATCGGACATCAGCTTGCACGCAGACTGGGCGTTCCCGCATCAGCGAAGACTGCGCTGCTGGTTGAAGCCCTGCATGACCACATCCTCGCGCCGCCGAATTCGACGAAGCATCCCCTATCGGAATCTGCGTTGCGCCTCGACGACACCCACCCGGGTGACCGCGCATTCGGCGCGGGCACTTCTACGGGACGATCCACGCACCTGCGCCGGGTAATACGGTGATCGGCGAGCCAGCTAACCCGCTCACCGTGACCGTCGCGACCAGCACACCGGGCCCGGTGACGGCGACCGCGCGGGGGTCGAATGGGCGTCCCACCCCGGTGGCGCCGGTGGCCCCGGTCGACAGGTTGCGCCAATGGACGAGGCAGAGACACCCGTACTCGGCGCCGACGAATCGGGTGCTTCCCGGGGAGTCGGGATCGGTTCTGGCCTTAACATGCTGCGCGACCAACGGGCCGCCAAGACCCGTCGGGCCGGTCGCGACACCGAAAACCGGAATGGGCAACACGGTGTCCGCCGGCGCGGCCGCGGCACTGGGTGCACCGACCAGCAGAGCGGCCGACAGCATCACCATGACGGTGCCGGCCGCCACGCGGAGTGAGGACGGAATGAACCGGCGGTGTGGCATGGGTGTCCTTCCCTGGGGACGACGCGGATTTCTACGGTTTATACGTCGTCGAGTTCGGCCAGCGTAAGGATGTGGTCCTGCAGTACTCGCACCAGCAGCGCGGCCTTGTTCGATGCTGGCCGCCCCGTCCGCGCGTACTTGTCCCGAACACGACTCAGATGGGTGTTAATGGTGCCCAATCCGATTCCTAGCTTCGTTGCGGCAGCGGTCTTGGATTCACTCCGCACCCATACCCGCAGAACCTCGACCTCGCGCCGGGTCAGGGACGGCCGGATGAGTGGGGGAGCCGGAGCCGATGACATATCCACTCATTCGTCTCCGATCACGTCGTCGTTACCAGGTGCACAGTGGCATCCGTCATCCATCTGGTCGCCTGACGGGACGGTGCCGCCAGCGCCGGGAAGGTCCGTCCTGTCGGGCCGGACGTGGTCGCCGTTGCGCCATTGTCGTGAACATCCCTGCCGCACACGCTGAGTGATCTACTGCTCGCTGCTGGTGCCGGCACGCGAACCGTACCCCGAATCCGGACGGGGTTGCGTGCCCCTACTTTTGCTGTCTCGGCAGCGACCACCGCCTGGTCTACGGTCGAACCGTCACTGATGGGCCGACCGGGCGTCGCGGGTTCGGACACCTCGCAGGCACCGATAGCCACGGAGGTCGGGAGGAAATCGTGGAGGAGAGCGGATCACCCAGTGGACGAGGCGATTGTCGTAACAACTGGATTCAGTTATGCGACGGCTTCTCCGCGGATAGTGTCCGAGTCGAAGTTTACGTACCCGAGGTGAGGCAGGACCATGACAGGTACAAGGCGCATTCGATGTCGATACCGCACTGCAATCGGCGCTGTGCTTGCCGCGCTCAACACCATGCTCCTGGCCGGTGCGCCCAGTGCTGCGGCCGCCCCGACGGACACCGTCCTGCCCATCCCGGTCGCCGGCATCGCGACCGGCCCGACCGGGCTCCTGCTGCCCCTGGTCGGACAGCACGTCACGGCCACCACCGATCCCGATCTGCCGGGCATCACCCGATTCGCCGGTACCGAACGCGCCTGCGCCTGCGCGATCCATTGGCGCAACCTGACGACCGGGGCCACCGGCACCGCGAATCTCTGGTTCGGGCCACCTACGAGCGGGGGAACGGCGGTGACCGGGTCCGGGATCCTGGTCGCCACCGTCACCACCAGTGGTGTCGGGTGGCCGATCACGGTCCTGCCCGGCGCCGGACTGTGGACCGTCCCCTGATCTCCGCTGCGCAGACAATCCGGTCCGGCCGTCAACGGCCAGTAAGGAGTGGTTCCGCAATCGTTCAGGCCGCATATCTCCCCGGCTCGCTGTTGCCCCTCGACGAAGGTCGCGCGCGTGCCGTGAAGCTTGCCGCCACGTCGGTGGCAAAGGCTCAAGAGGGGATTGTCCCCTGAAGAAATGCCACCAAGTTGAGACAGATTACGGTGGCCATGCTGCGAGATTAGTGACATATCCGCAGGTCGCAGCGTCTCGAAATGTCATCGGCCGTGAGGCCCTACAGCTCCATTCAGAGGACACCGCAGGTGGCCTCCACCGGACCGCAGGGGAGGTGCCACCCAAGCGGCGGCCGCGCACACATCCGCACGCACGAGATGGCCCCGAACCGTAGCCGTTCGGGGCCATCTGTTGCCACGTCAGGCTGCGGCAGTCTCGTCTGCGTTGCTTTCGGACTGGGGTGCGAGAGCGGTGGCGAGAGTGTGCACGGTCGCGAGCACGGTGTGTGCGGTCTCGGTGACGGCGGCGGTGTCTCCGTCCGCCCATGTGGCGATGTAGCCGATGCTGTACTCGCTGGTGTCCAGGCCGAGGAGTCCGGCGAGGACGTACGCGACGGATTCGGCTTCGACTTCGGCGCGGCCCCGGTGCAACTCGGCCGGGTTGATGTTGTCGGCGGCGTGCATCAACGCGTGGGCGGCTTCGTGGATCATTGTTTTGGCGGCCTGCGCCGGGCTGAGGGTCGCGTCGACGACGATGCGGCGGGATCCGTCCAGGGTGGTGTATCCATTGGTCTGGCCGGGGATGGTCTCGCGGGTCACGGTCCACCCCTGGCCGGTCATGATGTCGCGGACCCGGTCGAGGATCGCAGCGGTGTCCTCACCCTCGAGACGGCGGGCGATCGGCTCGGGCTGCGGGTGTCCCTCGATCGGGTCGGTCTGGGAGATGTCGAACACCGACAGCACCGGGTAGGTCGGCACCTTGCGCTTGGTCTCTTCTCCGGTGTCCGGGTCGGTCTCGGTGACCGTGCGGGTGCTGTAACCGAAAATGCGGATGGACTTCTCACCTTTGCGGACCTGCCGTCCCTGTTCCTGCCACTTGCGGAACCCGGCGACCTGGGTCGCATACGGGAGCTGGGCCATGATCAATAACACGTTTTTGAAGCTGTAGGAGTGGAACGCGGCAGCGGCAGTCAGGTAGGCGACCCACTGCTCCGAGTCGGTCAGGGCGTCGACCTTCGCGGTGATGGTCTCGTGCAGCTGCGCGGCGAGCTGGCGGCGCTCCTCGGCCCGGTCGGTGCTGTCCTTCTTGGTGGCTCCCATGAGTTCTCCCCTTTGCGCTGAACCGGTGGCCGGGTGCCCCGACCGTTCTTTTTGCCCTTCTGGCAGGGAAAAGTCGGACCGGCTAGGGGGCCGGGAGTGCATACCTCTGGGCCGGGAAAGTTCTCTCGGGGAGCGTGCGAGCCGAGAGAACTTTCCCGGAGCCTTGTGCCGGCGCGCCCGCGCCGCCAGGGGTTGCGCGAAGGTCACCGCCGGTCAGAATTTGAACGCCAGGAGGCAAAACAGCAAGAGTCTTCCCTCTGGGCGCCAGCGGAGCAGAGCTGAGGGTCTCGAGAGTGATGGCCAAATCTCATCTGGGATGGCCACTCAGTGGCCAGTTGGCCGTTGGGTGAGATTGCATTCGACGTGGCGGCGTGGCTGGTCTCGAATCTGGCGACGGAATCTCACGGCGAGTGGCGGGCCGGTGGCGGATCCGCCATCGTGGTGAGACTCGCCCACTTCGGCGTGATCCAGATCGTCGGGGTCCCGATTGACGCCCCGAAAGCAAAACCATCACCGGACGGGGCTACCGGAACGGCGCTGGTCAGCGAGTTCCGGTCAACGGCCGGCTTTCGGGACGTGCCAGTGCGGGTTGCCTATACGGAATCCGTTGCGGCCCGTGGCCAGGGTGACAGCGAGTCAGGCGGCGGAGACGGCCGTGCGGTCGTCCCGGACGAGGCGCGGGACCACGCGCACGTAGATGACCATCCCGACGACTTCGACGAGTGTTTGGGTGACCACGACGACCGCAGCAACCGCGAGCTGGTCGGGCAGTGCCAAGGCCAGCGGGAGCACGACCAGGGAGTTGCGGGTGGCACCTGTGAACACCACGGCCCGCCCCGACGGGACATCCAGGCGGAACAGCCGGGCGATCGCCCATCCGGCGAACGCCATCACCACGAGGAACGCCGCGTAGAAGGGCACCACCGCGGCCACGTCGGCGAAGTTGCCGTCCAGCTTCGGTATCTGGGAGGCGACCACGACCAGGAGGGTGGCGGCCATCAACGGCACCATGATCGACGTCGCGGCATCGGATACCTTCCGGCCCAATGCTGCCCGAGCGGACCAGAACTGGGTCGCCCACGCCAGCGCCAGGGGGATGACGATCAGCACCACGAACGCTTCCACGAAGGGGCCGGTCTCGACGATGTCGGACAGGTCCGAACCCATGAACATGAGCAGGAACAGCGGCAACAGGAGCATCTGGGTGACCAACAACAGTGGGGTCGCGGCGAGGAGCCGTCGGCTGCTGCCGCCGGCGAGGCCGCTGAAGACGATCACGTAGTCCACACACGGGCACAGCAGCACCAGCAACACCCCGACCCGCACGGCCTGGTCGGCGGGCAGGAACGTGAACATGGCCGCCACCACGAGCGGCACGACCACGAAGTTCACGACCATCGTGGCCGACAGGAACCGCCCGTCGCGCAGCGACCGCACCAGTTCGGCGGCGGGGACCTGCAGGAAGGTCACGTACAGCAGGGCGCCGAGTACCGGGTTGATCGCGTGCTCGAGGCCCGGGCCTGCTGCCGGGACGGCCCAGCCGAGCCCGGCGCCGACGACCATTGCCGCGAGGTAGATCGCCACCTGGTGGTGTTCCATGCGTTCGACAACGCCCTGCGGCTGCGCCACTTATCCGACTCCTCGATCGTGTGCCCCGCGCCGACCGGTCTTGGCGGGCGCACTGAATTCTCGCCCATCGGGGGCATCACAGGTCATCGTGATTCGGATATCGTGCGCTCACCCTCGCTGCCGCCCACCGTGGGCATCTGAAGGTCCACCGTCGTCGCCGCGCAGGAGGCGCTGGCGCGGCGCCGGCGCACTACTGCTAGCAGTGCCAGCGCGGCAAAGATCGCGACGACGATCAGTGCGGGGACCCATACCGCTCCCACCGCGGAGAGCACGGAGAGCCCACCGAGGACGGTGAGGATGGGGGCTGCGCAGCAGACCGCGCACGCGCCGACCGCGGCGGCGCCCACCCCGATCGCCTGCCACCGGGCAGATCCTGGACGCCGGGGTGAGGTCATACTTTCGCTCCGAACAGTTCGGCCAGTAGGGCGTGGGCGGTCTCGGGGGCGCGCACAGTCAACGCGAGCGCGTCTGGAGACAGGTGGAGGGTGAAGTCGAAGAAGGCGCAGCAGCCTTGTTCGGCGGCGGCCAGGCGTGCCACCTCGGCGACCAGGTTGGGGTCGGACGGGAACCGTACGCGGAGACCATCGTCGATCTCTTCACGTCCGGTGGCTGAGTCCAGCACCTGCTGCCATTGCTGGGCACGCTCGCCGTATTCGTCGCCGCTGAGGGTGCAGGCCACCGGGACATCCCGCCAGGAGAGACCTGGTGCCGGCTCGGGCCGGCGTTCGAGTGTCAGAGGCACCGGCGCCGGCGTGGTGGATGTGGCTGGGGCGGTGAGGCAGCCGCAGTCCGGCCCGCAGGCCCCGTCCGGTGCCGGCTCCGACAGGTCGGCACGGACACCGGCCAGGTACGCCGAAAACGCCGTCAGTTCCGCGATCCGATTGTCAGCGTCGCCGATCCGGTCGGTGACCATCGGAAGCATCCGCTGGCGCACCGAGGCACAGACTCCCTGCTCCCAGACCTCGAGCAGATCACCGATCTCCTCCAGCGGCAGGCCGAGATGCTTGGCCGAGGAGATGAACCCCAGCCGCTCGACGGCCTCGTCACCGTAGACCCGATAACCCGATGCCGTCCGTTCGGCGGACAACAGGCCCGCGGTCTCGTAGAACCGCAGCGTCGTGGCCGGAACCCCGGAGATCTCCGCCAGCTGCGAGATCCGATAAGTGCTCATGAGACGACGGTAAACCTTCGAGTCGACTCGAAGGTCAAGCGTAAACGGCAAGAACTCTGCACTGCTGCCCGGTCACCGATCCGCTCTCGGGACGAGCGCTGACCCCTGCGAGTACGCGCTGGGCGCCGATCACGTCCCGGTGCGGGTTCCCCAAACGGGTGCGCAGTGCCTCGTTCAGGCTGAGTTCGCGGCTCCAGCGTGACCCGGGATGACCTCGGCGATCGTGCGGCCAGAGTCAGTCACCCGATGGGCTGCTCGGCCTTGTACTCGGTCGTGAAGGATCGGGCCTCGAACAGACGGGTGCGGACGGACACCGGGGCGCGGGGATATCCTTTTGGTTGGCGATGGATCTCCGCCGAGACACCCCGGAGGGGTTGTCTGAACCGCATCACCCCTGAGGCTGATGGCTCCTTTCCCTGATGTGGAAGGAGCCTGCCCGTGGACGGTCGCCGCGACCCGAATCCCACGCTGCCAGTCGATCCCGATACCGCGCCTCGTACTCCCGGGCCATTACATGTCCGCCCGTCCGCGATCGCGGCGGTTGCTGCCGGCGGGCTGCTCGGAGCCCCGCTGCGCTATCAGCTCGGGGTCTGGTTCACCCAGGCCTCGGGCGGGTGGCCGGTCACGACATTCGCGATCAACGTGGCCGGCGCCTTCCTCCTCGGGCTGCTGCTCGAAGCGTTGACGCGGCTCGGACCGGACACTCGGTGGCGCCGGCGGGTGCGCCTGTGTGCGGGCACCGGGGTGCTGGGCTCATTCACCACGTACAGCACCCTCGCCGTTGACACCGATCTCCTCCTGCGTGGCCATCAGTGGTGGGCCGCGGGAAGCTACGCAGTGGGTACCGTGCTCGCGGGGCTGGTGGCCACGATCGCTGGGATCGCGGTCGGGGTGCGGGTGCGGTCGCGGCACGCGGGGGGTGTGCGGTGATGGTGCTGTGGATTGCGTGCGCCGGGAGCGTGGGGGCGATCGCCCGCTTTGTCGTAGACGGGGCGATCAGACGCCGTCGCAGTGCAGAGTTTCCGTGGGCGACGGTGCTGATCAACGTGACCGGGTCATTGCTGCTGGGGTTCGTGGTCGGTTTGGTCCTTTTTCACGGTGTTCCGCGCGAGGTGCAGTTGATTGTGGGTGTCGGGTTCTGCGGTGGGTACACCACCTTCAGTACCTCCAGTTTTGAGACCGTACGGCTGATCCAACGCCAGAGGTATGCCGCCGGTGTCGCCAACGCGGTCGGCACCCTGCTGGTGACCGTCGCCGCAGGTGGGGCCGGACTCGCCCTGGCCGGAATCTGAAGCAAGGGGTGTGAGGAGAACACGATGACCGAGAACAATCACAACCACCCCGCCTCCCGAGAGGCGCTGCGAGACTGGCGTACCCCGCTCCGCGTCGACGGACCGCCGGCACCCACTCCGGCGGAGTGTCATCTGGTGGTCGGCTTCGACAGCCATCCTGCCTCCCACGCCGCCCTGACCTACGCGCTGGACCTCGCCGGCCGCCTCAACGCTTTCCTGCACGTCGCGCACATCGTCGACATCGACGACATGCCGATTGAACCCGATCGCGACGACTGGGAGCAGCGCTATGCCGACGCCGTTGAGGCCGAACGCACCGAGGCGTGTGCCATGCTGGCGGCGCTGCCAGGGAACTGGGCGTACTACTCCCGTGAGGGCACCCCGGCCCATCTGCTGACCACCATCGCCGAGGCGAATGACGCTCTGATGATCGTCATCGGCACCTCCCGCGGCGGGCTCATGTCGCTGCTGGAACGGTTCGTCGGCGAATCGGTGTCCTCAAAATTGGTCCACCACGCCCGCCGCCCCGTCTTGTTGGTCCCCGTCCCCCCACTCGAGGAGCGGGCGTGATGCGGCGCCACCTCAATTCCGAGGCCGTGGGCTTTACTCCGGTTTCGGGAGACGAGCGGGCCCGCCTGCGCCGGTGATGGATCCGCTTACGGGATCGCCAACCACTCCCCGGTGTGGGTGTCAGGGCGTCCTGATCGCCGTCGCGGCCAGGGGCATCGGCACGGCCCGTCTCGCTTCGTAGTGACTGAGGAAATGCCACGGTCTTGAGACAGATTGCTGTGGCCACGCCGTGAGACAAGCAACAAGTCCGCAGAGCGCGGCGTCTCGAAATGCCACTGGCAGCGAGACCCCTACAAGAGCACCAGCATTGCCGTCGGTGCAAGCCAACAGTGATGTGTCCTGTCGGTGTCGGTGAGGCCCGGCACAATCGCCTTCGACAGGTACTGAGGGAGGGCGCTTGTCGCTGATCTGCACCGTCCAGCGGAGAACGGATCATGCACGTTTGTCGATGCCGTGTACGCCTGGGCTGCAATGACGTCGGCCGTGCTGGTTTCACTCTCGACATCGGACGGTCCGACGTCGGAACGAAACGGGGAGGAATCTCGTGATCGAAGACAGTCTTGGGCGGGTCGAAGCTAGGTGGGTGTGGGGGTTAGCGCTGACAGGGATCGGTCACGCGGCCGTCGACTTCATTCGAAGGGATCTACTCGACGCCGCCAGTTCTGCAGAGTCCCGGATTACGGTCCTGGCAGCCTGGGCGATGACCCTAGTCTGCCTGGCCGTGCTGATCATGACGTTTATACGATCGACTGTGCTGCCGCGATCGACGAGCGCCAAGGTTCTCGTGGCGGCGGCCGGCTACTGGACGTTGCTGGGTGTGCCCACAGTGGTGAATGTCGGGCGTTGGTGGTTCGGCAACGAGACAACGCAACCACTGAGCACCTCGATGCTGGCGATGAGCGTGGTCTCGTTCGCCACGGGTGCGATGGCGGCGGTCTTCCTGTGGCGGTGTGTTCGCCAGTGGCTTAATCTTTCGCTCCACCAGAGCGGATTCCCCACCAATGATCCGGACAATTTCCGGGCCGACCAGTCGTCGGGCAGATTCGCTGTCTCGAATACAGCGTGGATGGTTGCTGGGGCATGGATCGCGGCAACGTGGATTGCGAATGTGACGTACGGCTTTCTGGCGGACTGGAACGTGGTTCCGTCGGCACAGATTCCGTTGGCTCCGGGCTGGAACGGGTGGCTCCGGAGTCTGGCCGGCGGTCTGTTCGCCGGCCCGTTCGAGGAGATACTGTTCGCCGCTATTCCAGTGATGCTGTTCGCTGCCGCCCGCTCGAAGTCTGGGCGGGCCAAACCACTACAGGATTTCGGGGCGCGAACAGTGGTAATGGTGATCGCGACGTCTGCCCTGCTTCGCGGGCTGGGGCATATCTACTACGGCAACAACAGTTCACCAGGTCAGCATCTTCCGTTTTGGTCGTCACTGGTTCCCGGCGGAATCGCCGCAATCACGTGGGGCGCGCTGTGGGGTGGCGTCGCGGTGTGGCTCTTTCTCCGGTTCGGCCGACTGCTGCCACTTGTGATCGCCCATTCGGCACAGGACTGTTGGGTCAACATTGCACATATGCCCGATCCATTGATGGCGGCCGTCGGCACGTTCCTGATCGCGGTGCTGATCTTGTGCTGGGTCTTTGTGATGATGGCGAAGGACCTGCGGTCCGGGCGACAGAAGAAGCTTGCGCGGGAAGTTGCGACGGTTACGACACGCTGAGCGCACGACGCACCGAGGATCGTCCGACACGGAGCGTGTCGGCGATCGCGTCGTATGACTTGCCCTGTTCACGCAGCATTCTTGCGGTTTCGATGCGGTCGGGGGTCATGACGGTGGGGCGGCCGCCGATGCGTCCCTCCCGTCGGGCGGCGTCGAGGCCGGCCATGGTGCGTTCGCGGATCATCCGTCGTTCCATCTGCGCGAGGGCGCCGAGGATGTGGAACAGGAATTCGCCACCGGCGGTGGTGGTGTCGAATCCTTCGGTGAGCGAGCGGAAGGCGACGCCGCGCTCCCCGAGAGCGTTGACGGTGTCGATGAGATCGCTCAAGGATCGGCCGAGCCGGTCTAGTTTCCACACCACCAGGACGTCACCGGCGTCGTCGCGTAGATAGTCCAGGCAGGCGCGGAGCTGTGCGCGGGCGGTCTTGGCGCCGGATTCGTAGTCGGTGAAGACCTTGATCGCGCCGGCCTCGCGCAGCGCGTGCTCCTGAAGCTCGGGATTCTGCTCGAGGGTACTGACCCTGGCGTAGCCGATGACGCTCATAGGTGTGGTCCTGTCGGTCTCGTGATGGGCGGTAAATTGCGGCGGATCTCCTGGAGGCGCTTGGCGGCACGGACGCGCTCCGCCTCTCGTTGAACCTGGGTCTCCCGCTCGAGCGCGGCGCCGCGCTCCTCGTGCTCGCGCGCGGATGTTGTTGTGTCGTAGTTGGTTTTCGGATCCGTGTCGTGCTGGGCGGCGTCGCGGCCGGGCCAGGTGTATGGGGTCCGGGTGTCAGAGTCGAGGTGGTCGAGCATCCGCTGCCAGTGCTCGGTCATCGTCAGGTCGGCCTCGCGGTGGGGCCCGCCGAGTAGCGCGTGTGGAGGCACCTCGTCGGCGGGACGTACGGCCGGGCCGATGACATCGGCGAGGACGGTGCCGCCGTCGAGATAGGCGATGTTGCGGGCGGATTGGAGTGCAGGGACCGAGAGCTCGCGCCAGTCGATTCCCCATCCTGCCTCGTGGGAGAGTTGGTCGAAAAACACCTGTTGGGTGCGCGAGTTGCCGTCGAGGAAGGGATGCAGGCTTGTCATGTCGCCCCAGTGCTCGGCGAGTCCGGTGGTGAATTCTTCGTGGTCGCGGCCGCGGAGGTAGTCACCCTCTGCGATCTCTCGGAAGATTCGCTCCGACTCGGCAGCGATCGATTCGGGCGGGTCATGGGCGATTCCGAGGTCGCCTGGGCTGGTGGCCACGGTGCGAATCTCACCGGCCCAGCTGTATATATCGCTGAGGAGCGCCCGGTGGATGGCCTGCAGATGTTCGAAATCGAACCGGCCGTCGATCGGACGGACGACCAATTCCGCCATGTGCCCGGCGGCCACGATGGTCTCGGCCTGCGCAAGCGCCTGGGCGTCGGTGTAGCCGAGGCGGTTCCGCAGGACGTGGGTCTCCGGGTCGTGGTACGGATCGGTCACTGCGCCAAGCGCCGATTCAGCTCCGCGAGGTTGCGGGCGATCGCTTCCTCGCCGGTCAACTCCCCGGTAAGGACCGCTCGGGCGGTCTGCTCGGCGAGATCGGTGAACTCAAGCCCGCCCATCTCCAGGCCGGCCTTGATTCCGGCGAGTTCGATCTCGACGTCTGTCGGACTCAGCTGGCGCGCCGGCTGGCGCGGGATGTCACTCGGAATCGGCATAGCAGGGTCCCCCTCGGTGAAATCAGGCTCAGATCGTCTCTGCCGCGTCGACGGTGTGCGCCGGGCGAAGGAGGTCACCGAATCCGTGTTCGTCGGTCTCTGTTGATCTTGATCCTATCGGGCCGTCCGAAAACGTGTCGAGTGGCGGTTTCGAACGATCTAGTTTTGGCAGGGTTTTCGGCCGGCCCTCGGCCGAGGTCACCCAACCACGCCCCGACAGGCTCGATTTGCGCCCACAAAGGATCGAATACGGTCAGCCGGAATTCGGGGCCGCTCCGTTTGACGCCCGGTGATCGGGACGGGTAAGTGAGATAGGGCGTCGCAGCCTCGGCGTCGGCCGGATTCGCGTCGCGGTGGTGAGGCTGCCGACGCCGTGGGACGGCAGGGTCGCGCGGCGTCGCTCCCCGGGTCACATGTAGTTGCCCGCCGACTCGTCCTCGGCGACGTCGGCCCGCTCCACCAGGAACCAGCTACCGGGCGCGTAGATCAGTTCCTGGTGAGCCCGGACGATGACGAGGGCGCCGCTGTCGTGGATGCTGTAGGAGTCGTCGGGGCCGAAGTCGGTCACGGCGAACTCCGAGAGTTGGTCGAATGATCGATGCGTCACGGTGAAAGTCATGCCGCCAGTGTGGCACCGGCGCTCGTCCTACCAGAGTGTGCAGGAGTGCGTCGATGACCCGTGTCGGGTGGCCGACCCTTCCACCCGCTGGTGCGCTCACTCGACACCGGCGTCACATCGATCAACCGGTGAATTCGCCGGCCGCATACGAACGATTGCGATCCGGCAAGGTCGTGCACCCCGAACGTGTGTGGACACCCCCACCCCGCACATTCCAGTTGAACTCGCGGCATGCCGGAAGAGGGGAATGGACGCGGCGTCAGGAACAATGCACTGGTGCCAACGAATAGTGCCGCATCAGGCCAAGTTAGCTCCAGAGTGAGCGCAGCATCGAGTGCGGACAAGAATGCAGAGCTCCGCGACGCGCTGCTCGCCAGCCTGCGCGAGCACACCGCACTTCCCTATCTATTCATAGGCAGTGGCCTGTCACGGCGCTATTTGGGCCTTCCGGACTGGGAAGGCATGCTCCGCCGATTCGCCGACGAGATCGGCGCAGATCTCGACTACATTCTCGCTACCACGGGCAATGATATGCCGAAAGCGGCGTCCCAACTTGCCAAGGAATTTCATCCCGTCTGGTGGAAGGATCGGCGATACGCAAAACAGCGAAAAGAATTTAAGGCCAGCGTAAGGGATGAAGAAAGGGCGTTTAAAGTAGCGGTTGCAGAATACTTCCGTGAAAGCTCAAGCCTCTCCACTGGAGTTCCCGGGGTCGATAACCATGAGTATGCGCAAGAGATAGCCCAGCTTCGCACCGCAGTCGTGGACGGGATTATTACCACAAACTATGACCAGCTCGCCGAGCAACTCTTTCCTAAGTTCCCTGTGTACGTCGGACAGGAAGATCTGCTGTTGAGTGATGCACAATTTGTGGCAGAGACCTACAAAATTCATGGGAGTTGCAAGTCAGCTGGCACCCTCGTTCTAACTGAATCTGATTATATCGACTATCACTCCCGAAATAGCTACCTTGCGGCGAAACTTCTAACGATCTTTGCGGAGCATCCGGTCATCTTCATCGGTTATAGCATGAACGATCGCTATATCCGGAGAATAATCGATAACATCGCCAAGGCGGTCGGGCCTAATAGACTCGATGCATTACAGAGACAAATCTATTTTGTGGACTGGAATGATGACCCGTCATCCACGCCTACACTGTCGTCGTACTTCATCGAAGTCATCGAAGGGCATTCTCTCCCAGCTCAGAAAATTGACTCTCACTCGTTTACACCGATTTTCGAAGCGCTTTCCCTCCTTGACCGCCCATTTCCAGCACACCTCCTCCGGGAACTGCGTAAACACGTATACGACCTCGTTGCTCATCCGGAGCCCGGTCAGGCACTGGAGACTGTTCGAGCTATCCCCTTCGAGTCCGAGGATGGAGAAGGGCTTCGGGTTGTTTTCGGCGTCGGGTTCTTCACGGAGAAAGACCTCGAAGACATTTCTAGTATCAGCGGTCGAACGCTGACGAGAGAAGACCTAGCCCGCGACATTCTCGGCATACGTGCACGTGGGATCGCCGCTCACAATGCCCTTGAGCATGGCATCCCCGGAATCCTACGGTTCTCGTCAAACGCCTATCTCCCAGTATTCAAGTACCTACGTGAATGTGAACTGATAGACGAGAAGGGCAAAATTCATACCGCTGGCCTACCCGAGGAAGTGAAGGATCTACTAAAACGCACTCCTGCACCCTCTGACCAGAACAGAAGACGATACGAAAGAGATGTCAAAGGCAAAATGAACACGCCTCGGGCAATCTTTGAATCCGATCTCGCCCTCTACTTCAAACTCGACTGTCTCCTATGTCTTGATCCCATCGACTACGACATCGACGAACTACGTGAAGTGCTCGCTGAGCAACTCGCATTGGCAAACAGCCAAGGGACCAGAACGAATCTGTTCAAAGCAATCGCATACTACGATCGATTAAAGTACGCCTAACCGACGACTGTCGTTGACCAGCAGCGATACTTAGCGTTCCACCGACCCTGGTGCTATGCGAAGTCATCGAGCCTTCTCGTAGCGTTCGAAGAGCAGTTGCTGTCGCTCTGTCTCGGTTGGTGTGGCTTCGAAACCGAAAAGACGGTCGATGACCTCATCGAGCCCTTCGTGCGCTGCGATCAGAAGTGGGGGCATCGCAGTAGGATCGTAGAGCTGCGCGAGCGACTTGTCCGAGTATTGGTCCCGAGCCGACGCGATTCCATTGGCGGCATCGATAACGTCCCGCCGGTCCTTCTGCGACACCTTCGGGAGCGGGAAGGTGTTGTAGACAAAGGTACTCGAGAAGCGAAGATCCGATTTCCATCGACCACCGATCGTCTTCATCCAGGCGATGAACATGCTGGATGAGACGACCCCGAACAGAAAGTGGTCAGGGTCGGACACCATGAAGTTGAGGTCGCTGGTGATGATTTCGTGGGGAAGTGCTTTCACAGTGAAGTAGCGTCTGGCGCCGCTGACGACCTTGGGAACGGCGAGGTAGTCACTGTGACCGGCGACCTTCGGATCGGCCCGAATGCCGAACAAGTGCGGCGTAGCCGCCGCATCTACGGTTGCCTTGTTCGTCCGTGAGAGTCGGTAGTTGCGGTTCGCTGCGAGTCGACGCGCTAGAACTGGGCTTTTCTCGGCGTCGTGTGGATCGAGACCCTCCATCCACAGGCACCAACGCGACTTGTTGTGCAGTAGTTCCTTCGACCCGAGGAACGGACGCAGGTATTTCGCGGCTACGGGATCGTTGGCCACTTCGGCGTAGTCCACTTCTTCGACGATAAGATTGCCGTCGTCGATTGCCCGGTGACCGAGAATGGGCGTCGTCATCTCGGGATTCAGGGCGCTACGCCGCTTTCGGACGAGAACTGGCTTGCCCGGTGTCAGGTATGGGCCAATCTGCGGCGCCTCAACCAATGACGGTTCGCCACGACCATTTTCAGGGTAAACCCACAGTGTCGCCTTCGGCGTCGTCCGCCGGTCGAACCCGACGATTGACACATGTACGCCTGCTCCATCCGAGGCTTCAGTTGTCCACTCGAATGAGCGGTGTGCGAACCGGCATCGCCAACCGGAGTCGAAGATCGGCTGCCACAGGTCCGCGACTGGCTCGCCCTGGCAGATTGAGTTGGTGGACACGAATGCCCAGCGACCGTCGAGATCCCCAAAGTAGTCGAGCGCCTTACGGTACCAGCCTGTGACGTAGTCGAAGTTGGCGTTCATTCCAGCGCCCCATACACGGGCGAGGTCCGTCTTCTGCGCCGCAGAGAGGTTCTTTGCGCCGAGGAAGGGCGGGTTACCGACGAGGATGACGTCTTCCGTTGCTGGTAAGACGTGCTGCCAGTCGAGTTCCAGTGCGTTCCCGAGAACGATGGTGGGAGCGATCGCGATTGGTAACCGATCGGGAGCGACACCGAATTCGAGGGCCATCCGCTGGTTTGCGAGGTGGTCTACGAGCAGCATCGCTGTTTCGGCGATGCGCCTCGGCCAGGGCTCGACCTCGATGCCGTAGAAGTGGTCGAGGGTGACCTTGATGTCACCGCTTACGTCAAGACTGAGTTGTGCTCGGTCACCTCCGGTGGCTATCCCGTCGAGCATGTCCAGATCCCGGCGGCGCTGCATGACTTCGAGCTCTATCGAGCGCAATTCACGATAGGAGACAATCAGGAAGTTCCCGCAGCCGCACGCGAAATCGGCGACTCTTATCCGGCCAAGATCATTGTGAAGCTTCGTGAGTTGAGTTTTGTCGTTCCACGCCCGGGTGATCCGGTCACGAAGTTCGTCGAGGAACAGCGGCCGGATCGTCTTCAGGATGTTCTCTTCGGTGGTGTAGTGCTCGCCTCCCTTGTGCCGATCTTTCTTACTCTTGACGGTCTGGAACATCGACCCGAAAACAGCGGGGGAGATGATGGACCAGTCGAAATCACATGCCTCGATGAGGCTGTCGCGGAAACTGGCGGTCAGCTTTGGCAGCCGGAGCGCGTCCTTGAAGAGGCCGCCGTTGATGTAGCGGAATTGGGTGTACGGACTGCTTTCGGGAAGGTCGCGCCGGGCTTCCGCGGTGTTGAGGACGGCGAAGAGGCCGAGCAGGTCACTGTCCAAGGTCTCAGCAGTGGTGTGCTCGCGAAGCCAACGTTCGAACAGCCCTGCGGGTCGCCACATGGCGGCGTCGTCGCCGAACAGCAGAAACAGTAGACGAGCTAGTAGCAAAGTTGCCTCGTCCTCACCGACGCCTGCTTTCTCTAATTCGGTGAACAGCAAGCCCATGAGCCGCGCCGCGGCAACCGAAGCAGTCTCAGCCTCCTGGTCGAATGCGTCACGCATCCGGTCGAGCAACTCCACGAGTCTGATGTCGTCGTCGAAGTCGAGTTCGATCGCCCGCAACCGTTTGACCAGGTGTGTGGTCCTGTCTTGAGCGATGTGCTCATGCACGAGCAGTTTGGCGTTCGCGCCGCCGAGTTGTTGACCGCGGCGGGGCCAGCGCCATTCCTGCTTGCGTTCATTGCTGAAGATGACAAGCCGTTCGTGATTGTCACGGCTGAGCAGCACGTCGAGCATTCGCTGCGTCTTGCGGGGCGGCAGTACTGGGCAGTGCCAGATACGCAGACCCTTGTAACTGGCAACCTGATTCAGGGTGTAGGCCTCGCCGTCGACACCGAAGGTCGCATCGGGGCGATCGGGGTTGTTCCAGCCGAGTTCGTCGATGAACAGTGTGCGGAAGTCGCGCGCATCGACAAGGTCGAGAAGGCGGTTGTCGGTCACGAGCGGACTCCCATGCTGGAAACGATGCGGATCGGGTCTTTGCCGGTGCGGGCTCCGATGACGAGTTGTCCGTCGCGGTGCAAGGCGGTGATGCGGATGGCGAGGTCTTCATCGGTGGCGCCGTTCCGGACGGCTCGTCGAAGGCGTTGCTCGGCGTCCCGTGTCAGGGGGTGTTGGAACAGGTCGTCAAGGGCGGCTTGTGTATCCGCTTCGTGGTTGTGGAGTTGTTCGCCGAGTCGCCGCCAGAGCGTCCGACGCACTCCCCGTAAGCGTCCGGCTGCCATGTGCGGGGCGGCGAGGGGACCGCGGACGAGCTGCTCGAGCAATTCGTTGTGGTCATCGCGTTGGTCAACCCCTAGTTCTTCTGGACTGGCCTCGAATGCTCGCAGTACTTCATGGCCGGTGAGAAGCCGGACGCCACCATCGCTGGTGGCTTCTCCGAACCCGTCGATGCCGGTTTCGGTGCGGACGTAGCAGAGCACACCATCGTTCGTATCGGTAAGTCTGCGTGTCCGGGTCGCGGAGATCATGTCGGGCAGCCGAGTAACGCGTGCGGCCAGCTCAGGATCATCCTTTTGAGCTTGGTGCCAGCGTTGGTAGGCGAGGCTGGAGGCATCAACGTCATCGACGGAGTCCTGGTCATCAAGGGTTCCGTTGTAGAGGTCGGTGATCGCACTGACCTCGCCGTCACTGCCGAAGAACTGTTCGTCGGAGCCGAACGCTTCGGCGTTGGCGGTGAGGCGGTCGCTAATGCGCTGGCGGAGGGAGATGACGTTGTCGACAGACTCGTGGAAGAACGAGTAGAGCAGCACCTGGTCGGAGAGTTGGCCGACGCGGTCGACGCGGCCGGCGCGTTGAATGAGTCGGATGATCGCCCACGGGAGATCGTAATTCACCACAATGTGGGCGTCCTGCAGGTTCTGCCCTTCACTGAGGACATCCGTGGCGATGAGGACACGTAGCTCCTTGGCGATACTCGAACTGTCGACGTCTGTGGTGTGCAGCGTGTTCGAGCGGGGAGAGAATAGCTGGGCCAGCTGCGTGGGATCCTCGCTATCGCCGGTCGCAACACCGACATGATCGATGCCGTCCGCTTGCAGGGCAGCACCGATGTAGTTGGCGGTGTCCTTGTATTCGGTGAAGACCAACACCTTCTCGTTCGGGTGCTCTATGCGGAGCAACTTGATCAAGGCGTCAAGTTTGGAATCCCTAGCCGCGTCCCACCCTCCATAGGACGCCAACAGTGCTCGTAGAGCGGTGGTGTCGCTGTCCAGGTCGTCCCGCAAGGCGGGGGTGAATAGCTGCGGGCGGATCCAGGTCACACCCGCGGGACTGGCGGAGACGAGGGTTTCGTAGCGGCGGGAGGGATCGTCGCCGAGCCGTTCCGCCGTGGTGAGGTCGTCGTCGTTGGGGTCATCATCGTCGGTGAGGTTGGTGTCGACGATTGTGCCGGTGGGAATCGCCAGGTCGTTGTCGATGGCGTAGCAGAACAGCTCGTTTCGGGCTATGTGGCGCTGCAGCGACAAGGTGAACGAGTGTCCGCAGGAGGAAAGGCGTTTGTAGAACGTAGTGCGAACAAAGCCGGCGACGTTGCCTCGCCCGCGGGCGAGGTTATCAATGAGGGCTTGCTC